>JAKSCN010000116.1 GCA_022360595.1 Chromatiales bacterium | reverse complement strand
TGGCAGATGCGCATAATCTGCTGCACCTGCTCAGCATTGGCAGGCAGCACCACAACCATCGGCAACTGACGGTAGGCGGAGAGGCCGTCACACTCGTAGGGGCGGGTCTCCTCCTCTTCGATCAGAACAGCCTCCGCGGGCAGAATCTGCCCGAGGGCGGTGATCAGCTCCTCTTTGTCGAAGGAGTAAGTTGTATCCTCGTGTGCACTGTTATTCAAAGGTTTTACCCCCCTGAGGAACCACTGATCAATTCTGAGTTGGATAGCTGGCGAGATGAAATGGTCTGAATCAAGGCGAAAAACGCAGGTAATAGCAGTCTATTAGCAAGTTTTTCAACGTAGAGTCAGGCCATTTCAGCCGTCAGATACCAATTCACGAATTGATCAGTGGTTCCTAGTTTTTCTGACAACAGCGGTAAGGTAAAACTTGAATCAGCGTTTTCACCACCCGCTGGTGCATATTTCTGTGCTGTGAGACACTTTACCTGATTCCGCAGAAAAATAACCGCTTAGATAATATCTCTATTTATTGTTCGATAGGGTCTACTATTGCCCCGTCAACAGTTGGAATCAAAAAATCAGAGAATTAAGTGAGGAAGCTAGTCATGGGAGTGCAATCTTTTAATCCACCCATTCGAACCCTAATGGGCCCTGGCCCGTCTGATGTACATCCGCGCATTCTTGAAGCAATGTCCCGTCCCACCATCGGTCATCTCGACCCGGTGTTCGTCTCCATGATGGAGGAGGTGAAGGGGCTGCTACAGTACGCTTTCCAGACCGAGAACGCCCTGACCATGCCGATCTCCGCCCCCGGCTCCGCCGGTATGGAGTCCTGTTTCGTCAACCTGGTCGAGCCGGGTGACAAGGTAATCGTCTGCCAGAACGGTGTCTTTGGCGGCCGTATGAAAGAGAATGTCGAGCGCTGCGGCGGCACCGCTGTGATGGTGGAAGACGCCTGGGGCAGCGCGGTCGATCCGCAGAAGGTGGAAGATGCACTGAAGACCAATCCCGACGCTAAGATTCTCGCTTTCGTTCAGGCGGAGACCTCCACCGGCGCCGAGTCCGACAGCAAAACCCTCTGTGAGCTGGCCCGCAAGCACGACTGCCTGACTATTGTAGATACCGTCACCGCACTGGGCGGTACACCGATCAAAGTGGACGAATGGGGCATCGACGCGATCTACGCGGGGACTCAGAAGTGCCTCTCCTGTACACCCGGCCTCTCGCCCGTGAGCTTCAGCAAGCGCGCTCTGGAGAAGATCAAGAACCGTCAGAGCAAGGTGCAGAGCTGGTTCCTCGACCTCAATCTGGTCATGGGTTACTGGGGCAGCGGCGCTAAGCGTGCTTACCACCACACTGCACCGATCAATGCCCTCTACGCCCTGCATGAGTCACTGGTCATGCTGCAGGACGAAGGGCTTGAGAACGCCTGGGCGCGTCACCGCAAGAACCACGAAGTACTGAAAGCCGGGCTGGAGGCGATGGGCCTCACCTTCATCGTGAAAGCACCGAGGCCGACGCGGGCTCCGACGTCCTGGCCATGTCCACCACCGCCGAGGACAGGGGGGACCACTGGCTGCTGAACGGCTCCAAGACCTGGATCCCCAACGCCCAGCTGGCGGACGTGGTGATCTGCTACGCCTACACCGACAGGGAGAAGGGCTCCAAGGGGCTTTCGGCCTTCGTGGTGGAGCTCAAGAATGCGAACGGCGTC
>JAKSCN010000129.1 GCA_022360595.1 Chromatiales bacterium | reverse complement strand
TACCGTGGTTGAACATGGCGGTGGCGTTGAGAAGCACCTCGAAAATCACAACAGCGATCAGCGGTGGCCCCAGCAGCAGAATGGTGGCAAATTTGATCAGCATGGAGAGGATGATCTCCAAGGTATGAAACCGGGCGCCGGTGGTGACGTCGTAATCCAGGTCGGCGTGGTGGACTCGGTGCAGCCGCCAGAGGGCTGGGACAGCATGCACCATCACATGCTGTAGATAGATCACCAAGTCCATGATGATGACAGAGGCCAGCACTGCGAGTGGAAATGGGGTGGAGTAGTAGTTGAACAGCCCCCAGCCTTTCTGTTCGGCAAAGGCGGCGACACCGACTGCCGCTGCAGGGAAGAGCAGGCGCAGGACAAGGCTGTTTAGAAATACCAGACCGATGTTATTGGCCCAACGTAGCCCTTTGGGCACGGTGAGGGGGCGACGGGGTGCACGGATCTCCCATAGCGCCATAATGATGAAAATGCCGAAAAAGAAGCTCAGCCGAACAGGTAGTTCATGTTCGAGAACCCAGGCGCTCCAGTTCATTGCATCTGCTCCCTGTTGTCAGGATCTGCTATACTTTTGAAGAATCATTAATTCAATAGATCTCTTGAATAATTGAATATTAGTCGATCCGATATGTCAACAGACAATTTCAAGCATGAGCTGTTCAACCAGTTTGCCCGGGTCGCCAAGGCGATGGGTAATGGCTATCGACTGGAGCTGCTGGAGTTTTTGGCTCAGGGGGAGCGCAGTGTCGATGCGCTGGCCCAGGTCTCCGGGCTGACTGTTGCCAATACCTCGCAGCATCTACAGCAGCTTAAGCAGGCGGGGCTGGTGAGTAACCGTAAAGAGGGGCATAAAGTCTACTACCGATTGAGTAGTACTGATGTCACGGCGCTGCTGGGATTGCTGCGCAGTGTTGCCGAGCGCCATCTGGCTGAAGTTGACCGTCTCGTCGATGATTACCTGAAGGTAAAGGATGAGCTGGAGCCGGTGCCGGCACTGCAGCTATTGGAGCGGGCCAGAGCGGGGGTGGTGACAGTGCTCGATGTGCGGCCACCCGAGGAGTATGCTGCCGGTCATCTTCCAGGCGCCATCAATGTGCCATTGGATGAGTTGGAGAGGCGTTTGGATGAGTTGGACCCTGCCCAAGAGGTTGTAGCCTACTGCCGTGGACCGCACTGCGTACTCGCTTTCGATGCTGTGGCACGGCTGCGTGAAAAGGGTAGAGCCGCGAGGCGTATGGCTGGTGGATTACCGGAGTGGAAGTTAAATGGCCTGCCAGTAGAGTCTTGAGCAGGCTAAGGGTTAATGGCCTAGCCGCAGCAGCCCATATCAGCCTGTATCGGCGGGCAGGGAACAGTGCCGTAGGAACAGAAGATGCAGCAGTCCCCGGGCTTTGGTTTTAGTAAGGTGCTGCACTGTTTACAGGCGTAATACCACTGGCAGGCGTCAGTTGGCATGATCTCCGATGTTTGGACTCCACACACTGGGCAGGTGATGGTTGATACGGGGATGATCTCGGTCATTCGGGTAGTCCTGCGGCACGTAAATCTTCCAGGAAAATGTTCACCTGAGCGCTGTCTTTTAGCGGAAATGATTTGCGGGTGTGGCTCAGTGTTGTTGCCGGGTCCTGCATGATAATCTGCTCGATCTCCCACTCGGCGTCATCCTTACGGTCAACATGCATGTAGCTGGCTGCCAGGTACAGTCGGATCTGAACCACGTTTTCGTTACGTTCCAATGCGCTCTCCAAGGTTGTGACCGCCTCGTCGTAGCGGCCCAGGGAGTAGTAGGCCCTGCCAAGGTTATAGGGGTAGTCCCAAGTGTAGTAGGGATTGTATGTCATGCCCTTATTGATTAGCTCGATCGCCTGTTGTGGGTTGCCCAGGTTATTGTGGATCAGGCCGAGCAGGGCGTAGCCGTCGGCATAGTTGGGGGCTACGGTGACCGCCTGGGTTGCGGCTTTTTCGGCGCTTTCGTACTCCCTGCGCATCAGGTGAACATAGCTGAGAGCCCAATGTGTTTGTGGTATATCGGCTCCCAAGCCGACCGCCTGCCTGGCCAGCACCAGGGCGCGATCGAGTGTCTCTATGGGAGTGTCGGTCCAGCCACGCCGATAGGTGAGGGCCAGACTGTAGGCGAGTGCACCATAGGCACGGCCGTAGTTAGGATCGCGCCGAATAGCCTCTCGATAAGCGGTCTGTGCTTGAGTGGTTGCTTTTTTGGTCAGTTGTCTGGCAAGGCGTTGACCCTGCTGGAAGAACTGGTAAGCGTCCAGGTTATTGGTGTTGCGCTGAGAGAGGCGAACCTTATCCTGGCTGGTCAGTTGCAGAGCCAGTGCACTGACGATGTTGCTGGTCATCTCATCCTGTACGCTAAACACTTCAGCGAGTTGGCGGTCGTAGCGTTCCGCCCATTTCTGGTAACCGCTTTTGGTGTCAATGAGCTGGGCGTTGACCCTGATGGCGTTACCGCTGTAGCGAATGCTCCCCTGCAGGACAAAGTCGACGCCCAGCTCATTGCCGATCTGCTGTGGTGTGATCTCCTGCTGCTTTAGGGTGAATGCTGTGTTGCTGGCAATCACCTGAAGGCCCGAGAGACTGGAGAGGTCGGTGATGATGTCGTCTGTCATGCCATCGGCGAAGCCCGCCAGTTTGGGGTTGTCATCCAGGCTGTCAAAGGGCAGGACCACGATCGAATGATCTTGGGGAACAGATGCGGACTGCTTGGGAAGTGGTGTTCTTTGGTAGATCAGTACCATGGAAAGCGTGATGAGCAGTAGAGCAGCCAGAAGCCCCCAGCTCTTTAGGTAGGGGGTAAATGGTGGTGCGGTTTGTGTCTCTGAGGATGCAGTTTTGTCTATGTTGGTCTCGGCATCCTGATGGTGACTGACAGTTGCGATCAGACGATAGCCGCGTTTCGGTATGGTCTCAATGTATCGGGGATTGCGGGCATTGTCGGTCAGCGCCTTGCGAAGTTTGATAATGGCAGTGGTCAGTGAGTCGTAACTGACGATTGCCCCTTTCCAGACATCGCGTTCCAGATCATCCCTGGTGATCAGCTCCCCCGGGCGAGCGGCGAGGTAGCAGAGGACATCCATCACCTTCGGTTCCAACTTCACCGTTTTGCCTTCACAGTGGATCTGTCCGCGTGCGGGCTCTACATCCCAGTCACCGACGATAAACCGCTGTGGTGTTATTGCTGCCTGGTTGGTGTTGTTCTCCGAACGCACTGCTTAACGCCTCCTTATTAATGCCTTTTGTTTATTCTAACTCACTGAATAATAAGAGATATAGTTCTTCTGTTTTTCTTCGCTTTTTCGTTGTGGTTTGGTCGAGACTTGGACACGGCCGTGAGCGATGCTTGAGTCACGGCAACAGCAGGACAACATCGAAATTTTGGTTGGAGCCTGACCGTTTCCCAATCACCAGTATATGAAGACGGAGAGAGATAATGATCAAAAAAATTCTGATTCCTTTAGCCCTTGTCGCCTCATCAGCCACCCAGGCTAGCTGTCTGACTGATGTGCCGGAGATCGGTGATATCGGACCGGGTTCGGACCAGGTATGTGATCTATTGAGGGTGACATTCCCAGCCGCAAGCACCGCGGTGATCGATAGAGATGTTCGAGGCAATAACACCGTGGTTGTAAAAGTGTTAGTGGACGAACAGCCCAAGTTTCTGCACTACCATCTTATCGGTGTCGAGTGGAGGTTGCTCGATTTGCGTTTGGCCGACAATCATTGGCAGTGACCAAAATTAATGGTGGATGGACTAAGGACCTGTTGCAGCATCAAATGAGTGTTAACAGGCCCTGGTTGACATACCCCCTGTTCAGACGTAGTTTTGGTTCAGTCGTGCGCGTTATTGTGCAGTGCAACGTTGGACTATCAGTTGGCCAGGAACGGTTATGCTTATCATCCCCTTCGATCGCAAACTGGATTGGAAAAATCCACCTATTATTACGCTGCTGCTTTTGCTGGCGAATGTCCTGATTTTTCTCTTTTTCCAGTTGGATGACGACCAGCAGATGGCTGAGGCTGGTGAACTCTACAAATCATCGGGGCTGCAGGAGATCGAGCTACCGCACTATAAGGGGCATCTGCAGAGCCTGGAGGAGGCTGGCGAATTCGGGGTGAGCAAGAGGCTGGTCGATCTTGAGCTATTTCCAGATTCGCTAATGTGGATGGTGCAGACCGACCCGGAGTTTTTGCAGGGGCTGCAGCGCGGTAAGTTTATCAAGCCAAGTACAGAGGGCTATCTTGATTGGTATCGGAACCGCCAAGCCTTCGAAGAAAAATATGAAGCGGTGACCTATATTGGTCATGGGCTGCGCACCGCTAAATTTTCCATGGAGACGCTAATCAGCCACATGTTTCTGCATGGAGGCGTGTGGCATCTGGTTGGCAACTGTATATTTCTGCTGGCTGTCGGTTTTCTGGTTGAATTGACCTTGGGGCGTTGGGTTTACCTGATTGGTTATCTGGTGGCCGGGTTTGGCTCGGCTGCATTCGATTTTCTCTTTAATAGCGGCAGTCTGGTGCCAGGTATCGGGGCTTCAGGAGCGATCTCGGGCCTGATGGGGATGTATGCTGTTCTCTATGGGCTACGCAAGGTTAAATTCTTCTACTCCATCGGTATCTACTTCGATTATGTCAGCCTGCCGGCAATTGTGTTGCTACCCTTGTGGATCGGTAATGAGGTGGTGCAGATTCTTCTCTATAGCGATGTCAGCAATATCAACTATCTGGCCCACCTTGGCGGATTGGTTACCGGTGCAATAGTCGCCTTTATCGTCAAGCAGGCAACCCCTTCGTTTAATGTTGATTTCTTGGATGAGGAGAAGGAACAGAAGGCGTTTGAAGAGAAGCTGGAAGAGGTGCGCGGGTATTGCGATAACATGGAGTATCGTAAGGCGTTGAGCCGATTGCGGGGGCTCTACCGTGAAGATCCAAAACATCGGGAGATCCTTTGTCGTTACTATGAGTGCAGTCGTATCTCGCCAACCAGTGACGAGTACCATGAATTAGCGCGCGCCATCTTTAAGCTGACAGAAGTCGACTCGGGTACCGATGCGTTGGTGCTTGAGACTTACAAGGAGTATCTGTCGCTCGCTAAGCCGGGGCCACGTTTGAATGGAGAGGTTGTCTGCCGGCTAGCCGAGCGACTTATTCGTTTGAGAGAGGTGAAAGAGGCGGATAAGCTGCTGCGGGTGATCGTGAAAAAACGGTTGGCCTGTGGGGTCGAGCAGGGACTGGTTTTTGCGTACGCTGATCTTCTGGAAGAGCAGGGGCAAAATGGTGATGCGGCACGCTATCGCCAGCTTGGCCAGCAACTGGCCAGTGTTAACAGCCCCTAGCTGGTTTTGCTTGCCAGGTTGCTTTGATTTAGCTGTTTGATCACCTCGAGATACTGCTTTGCTTCGACTGTCACTGGATGCTGAGCAAAGTGTTTCAGAACAAAGGAGAGTAGCTGGTCGGCCAGATCATCGCGCTGAAGGTCTTCAGAGAAGACACGGGCCAATTCCAGATAGACTGCGGGTGTATCCTCGTTGTCCGGAAAGCGGGTGTGGAAGCCTTTAGCAAGAGCAACAGCATCTTTAAAGCGCCTTTGGGCGCGAAGTTCTTTCAGTATTGGAAGATGAGCATCGGCCCGGTCAGGATGACAGAGCAGCCCCTGATCACGACAATCACTGAACACTTGGGTGGCGACAACGGTTTTCTGGCATTTCACTGCCTGTTCCATCAGCTCTTTCGCGTTACGCTTGAGGGCATCGGGTTGGTTGGTGACTAAGGCGTAGTTGTGCAGACGTCTACGCAGTTCCATATTTTCAGGGTCTTGCTGAATAAGAGCGCGTAGCTCCGCGGTAGCAGCGGCGGTATTCCCCTCGCTGATGAACTGATCGAGTAACGGTGAGCCCGCCATGACTCGTGGTGAGGTGTTCTCGTGGCTATCTGAGTCCGGTTCAGGCTCACCGAGCTCTTCGTGGTACTGCATTGCCACATACCCCATCATATGAAAGCCGATAATGGAGAAGATAGTGTTAATACTGAGCCACATGGCGATCATGGTGTCGGTATCGGTGTCGGCCAGCGCAAAAGACTCGAGGGTTGATTGCGCCCCGCCGAGTGAGAAGATCATCCCGTACAGCGCCAGATAAGGCCAGCCTATCGCTCGAACCAGATTGATCAAATTGGCGGGATTGATGGAAAAAGTGAGGCTTTCGCTGATGCCAAGGCAGATGATCATGGCCGGAAAGAGAAATACGCCCAGGCCATAGACTATCAACGTGACAAAATAACCCATTGAACTGGCAAGAGAACCCAAAAAAGAGAAATAGAGCAGGAAAATGAAAAAGAGCGTCAGCGGCAACCCGTAGCCGTTAACCAGTGTCTCGGAGTTCATCTCGGGTGGTTCGAGCTTACCGCGAGCTGTCTGTTGCAAGGCAGCCATGCTGTATTTAGTCGCCATGGCGTAAAGAATCAGATAAGCCCACCAGCTTGAGAGAAACAGCGCCACAATCCCAAGTCCAATCGCGAAAAAGAGTGGTCCTGGATACAGTCCGTAGAGAAAAAATAGTGGGATACGGTTCCAGAAAGGCGTGATTTTTTTCTTGCGGCTGCGTGTGACACTATCCATTGTGATAAAGCTCTATGTCATTTTTATCTATTCGCAACTTTTGTTGCTCCAGTAAACAGAAGGTGTTCTGTCGCTTTTTAGCTTCGGAATTATACTATTTGCACCGTCGTTCACATAGTAATAAATCGGTTGATTTTATTGATCTTAAACATAAAAAAGGAGGAGCCTCTGGCTCCTCGCTATTCGTTTTTTGAGTGATATTTGGCTCATTCTCTTCATACCAGTCCGATAGGGCATCTTCTAGGTCAATGCGTGAGTCGAACCGTTCACTGCTTCTCGATTTTGTGTGTGCCCCCCTTTGTGTAGTAGCGGAGAGCGGGCTACAGGGTTTCTGGCCCTTGAATTTCTGGTTCTGGGCATGTTTATCTCCTTTAGAGTTCCAGTTTGTACCAGCTAATGTTGTTTAGTTTGCGTCTTCTTTTGCGAAATGCTCTGTCTTGTTGAAGAAACAGAGGGTCTTCATCCGTTGTCTGAAAGCAGAATTTTCTGGGTAGATCTGAATAGAGTGATTTTGGTGGCTGACCGCAGATCCGTTTAATTTCGGCACCCGCCTCATAGGTGTGGTAGTAGATGGAGCGGATACCTAACTCAATGTAGATAAATGAGATAGCCGCCATCAACATCGCCTCTGACCAGAGCGAGATAAACGGTTTCAGCACCTTGTCGGTATAAGTGAGGAATGCTTCAGGTTTGCAGTCGCAGTAATGCAAGTGCCAAGGCTTCTGACCTTTTTTGATCATTGTGGCACAGGCAAGTGCACGGCGTACCCAATCGCTCTGTATCTCCTCTATCAATACTTCGCCGCTGTTCAGGTCTATATCAAGACGCGCCCAGGCCAAAGTGTCGCGAAATCGCTCTCCTTTTTCCATCACAGGATGACCATAGTAATTGAAGAGGTAATCATCATCCGGATTGATCATTTTCCGGTAGAGCCGATTGTGCTCTTCAGAGAAGTTAAGCTGTAATACCAGGTTACTGCCGGCGCGGGTTGTCTGGCGGCTCCAGCGGTCATCGTCATCCCAGCGGTCAAGGGTCAAAATAAAATTCTGACTGCTCTCTTTCCAACAGTAGTTAAATAGCTCTGGAGAGAGTCCGCCTTTTCCCGACTGTGCCAATAACGGTTTAACCTCTGACTGGTTCAGCAGCCGTTGGTAGGGTGTCTGTTTCAGCGCCCGTACACTGTCGAAAGTTTGGGTAACATACGACAGTAACATTAGGGCATACTGACCTTTGAAGTAGCGAAACAGGGTTCTCTCTTCAGAGAGACAGGCGATCACTTCGTTTACGGATTCTCGTTTCATGAGACTTGTCCTTAATGTCTGTTTTATGCTTTGTGGTTCTGATTGCTGCATTTTTTAATTTGTGAATTAACATCATGTTCTCCTATGGAATTTAACTAACCCTTGATGCAGACAATCTGCTTCAAGGTGTGTACGACTTCGATCAGGTCACTTTGATGATCCATGACTTGATCGATATCTTTGTAGGCCGCTGGTATCTCATCGATAATCCCTTTGTCTTTACGGCACTCGACCTGCTGGGTCTGGCTGATTACATCATCCTCGGTAAACTTACGCTTGGCGGCGCTGCGGCTCATTTTTCTGCCTGCGCCGTGAGAGCAGGAGCAGAACGATTGTGGATTGCCTTTGCCTCGCACGATAAATGACTTGGCGCCCATGCTGCCGGGAATGATGCCAAGCTCCTCTTCGCCTGCCCGAATTGCCCCCTTGCGGGTCACAAACACCTCTTCGCCAAAGTGGTACTCTCTGGTGATGTAGTTGTGGTGACAGTTAATGGCCTCTTTGGTTATGCCAAACTTGCGCAACTTTTTACGCAGTACCTCTAGAGTGAAATGCATCATTTCACGCCGATTTGCCATGGCGTAATCCTGGCCCCACTCAACCGCCTCAATGTAGTCATCGAAGTACTTGCTCCCTTCCTTGAAATAGGCGAGGTCTTTGTCGGGCAGGTTGACGATATGTTGCCCCATATCTTTGCGGGCCAGTTCGATAAAGTATCGCCCTATGGCATTGCCAATACCGCGACTCCCTGAATGAAGCATTACCCACACATCCTGGTTTTCATCCAGGCAGAGTTCGATAAAGTGATTGCCACCGCCTAAAGTGCCAATCTGCCTAATCCAGGTCTGGTAAGGCTTTTTATGCATGGAGTAGATCTTTTTGTGCTTTCGCAAAATACTGTCCAATCCACCAGACAGCGCACGAATGGTCGATTGTCGGGCGCGGTCTGACTTGTGCATGTTGTAGCCGACAGGAATGGCCTCTTCGATCGCCAGACGGATGGCGCGTAAGTTATCGGGTAGATCATTGGCTTTAATGGTCAGGCGCACTGCACTCATGCCACAACCGATATCCACGCCGACGGCGGCCGGAATAATCGCTCCCTTGGTTGGAATGACAGAGCCCACCGTGGCGCCTTTTCCTGCATGTACATCAGGCATGGCAGCCAGATGGCTGTGAATGAACGGCAACTGTGAGATGTTGTACAGTTGCTGCATTGCTGTCGACTCAACCTCATCGGTGTAGATTTTTACCGGTACCCGGCCTTTACTCATTGTTCTTAGGATAGGCATGGTTTTTCTCCCTGTTCTTGTGTGCTAAGACGAAACCTTAATGTCGGTACGTGCTTGCGATTAATTGCTTG
>JAKSCN010000438.1 GCA_022360595.1 Chromatiales bacterium | reverse complement strand
GGCCTAAGCTGTTGTAGTGATAGTGACGGCTGAGTGCGCTGTCACCTTGGGTTTGCTGGACGATCATACGCCCCAGCAAGTCGAGACCACGCTGTTCGTTAAGGCCATTGAGCAGACGTCGCTCAATCTCTCGGTGTTGCGCATCGCGTTCAAAAGCAATCAACTCCTGTTCATCGAGGAGTAAACCATGAGTGTGACCAGGGCCGTAGTAGCTGTGTTGTAACTTACCCAGATCTTCAAAATAGGTATGGCTGCGATCACCCAACGCGGTATACCTATGGACTAAATGATGGCGGTGTATCTTCTGGCCCTCACGATCGAGCAGTTGGGTCTCCTGAGTGAGGTAACCGGCATCGTTGTAGTGGTATTGCACGCGACTGGTGCGGGTCTGTTCGTTGGTTTCGTGGGGGAGGGCTGAGACCGGTTTGTGGTCCTCAGCGAAGCGCAGCCGCCCGGCAGCGTCATAACCAAAGCATTGGGTGTGTAATACCTGGGAATTACTATCTTCGATCTGGTGCTTGATCAGTTGCCCGCCTTTGTCATAGCGGTAGTGGCTGATGCGCTGCTCACCCTGGCTGTGCTGTTCACGTCTGATTAGCTGGCCTGCTTGGTCGTAGTGATAGCGGGTCTGGCGACCATCGAAGGCATGCTCTTCGATCAATCTATCCATCACGTCATAACGAAAAGCCATGGCTGCACCGTTTTCATTGACTAGGCGGGTTATCCGCCCGGCTGAGTCATAGTCGAACTGCAGGGTTTCACCGCCTTGCTGCTGCTGGGTGATTCGTCCCTGAGTATCACGGGTCAGTTGGGCGCTTTGGCCGTTTGGGTGGGTAAGACCGATGAGCTGGCCTTTAACATTATAGTGATAGTCAGTTTTGCTGCCGTCGGCCTGGGTGAGACTGATCAATTGACCCTGTTCGTTGCGCTCATAATGGGTACTGTGGCCTGCAGGGTTGGTGATTTGAATAAGATCTCCCCAGCCGTCGTGCTGATAACGCTGGGTATGCCCCGAGCAGTCGGTGTAGGCGATCAGTTGGCCAGCCGTGTTATAGGCAAGGTGGCGGCTCTTACCTGTGGGGTCGGTGATCTCGATAGGCTGTTCAGCGATCAGCGGTTGCTGCTGCGGATCGGGATAGCCGTAGCGGGTAATGCCATCCGGGGTTTGGCTTTCGATGAGCCGACCATATGTATCGTAACGGTAGTATGTTTGACGCTCTGCTACGTCGGTATAGCTAATGAGCAGGCCCGTCTCGGTATCGTAAGACCACTGCTGTTGCGCCCCGTCCGGGGTGTGCAGTTCTGTGAGGCGGCCCGGGCCATCGTATTGATAACGGGTTTTGCGCCCCAGCGGATCGGTTTCGGCGATCTTGCGGCCATGGCGGCCGTAAGTGTAAGTGATTTGGCTGCCGTCAGCCTGGGTGTGGCAGATCAAGCGCTTAAGCCCCCCTTCGCCCTCGAACTGGTAGTGGTCTTCCCGATCCAGACTGTCGCGCACACTGACGCGGTTTTCCGTATCGTGATAGCGAAAGTAATAACTCAGCCCGCCTTCGTTGTGCTGCTCAACGACTCGGGCGCCGAGGGCATCGTGTTCGTACACGTAGCGGTGGATGGGACCACCGCGTTCGCGGTGCAGGATC
>JAKSCN010000168.1 GCA_022360595.1 Chromatiales bacterium | reverse complement strand
TTCGTCCGATCCGCCCGGAAGATGCCGATATCGAGCAGGAGTTTGTACGCAACCTCTCGCCCCAGGCGAAGTACTTCCGCTTTATGCAGACCATCGATGAGCTGACCCCGGAGATGCTGGTGCGCTTCACCCAGCCCGACTACGACCGGGAGACCGCTCTGATTGCCGTCATCAACGAGAACGGCAAGCGCACCCAGCTCGGTGTGGCTCGCTACACGGTCAATCCCGATGGGAGATCCTGCGAATTCGCCCTCGCCGTCTCAGACCAGCGTCGCGGCCAGGGGATAGGATCACGCCTCATGGAGGCGCTAATGGAAGCGGCCAGAAGCCGTGGCATTCGGGTAATCGAAGGTGAGGTTCTGTCCGACAACCATCCGATGCTGTCACTGATGCGCCGGCTCGGCTTTGCTATTCGAAACTCCGCGGACGACCCCAGCATCAAGGCCGTTGAACGCTGGCTCTAACCAGGTCCTAATTCGATTGCCACTGTTGAGCATAAAAAAAGGCCGCCCTGTGAAGGCGGCCTTTTTTATCCAAACCCCGATTAATCAGGCACTGATAGCGTGCTTCTGGATACGGTAGAGCAGAGTATCGCGACTGATGCCCAGCAAACGAGCAGCACGACTGCGGTTACCGCCAGTCAACTCCAGCGCCTGACGAATCACGTCACTCTCCAGGTCAGTGAGATTGATTCCCTCTCTGGGCAGCACAAAACCGATTCCCTTCGATTGGGCGCCTGTGCGGCAGATTTCAGCCGGTAAATGCTCGGGCTGGATACCCTGCCCGGCCAGCATGATCACCATCCGCTCACAGAAGTTACGCAGCTCACGAAGATTGCCCGGCCAGTGATAGCGCTTCAGCAGGTTTTTCACCGACACTGAATAGCTCGGCGCCCTACGCCCGTGTTTACGCGCCAATTCACCCGTGAAATGCTTGACGAACATCGGAATGTCCTCAGTCCGATCGCGCAGTGCGGGAACTTCCAGCGGCACAATATAGAGCCGGTAGTAGAGATCTTCCCGGAAAGCGTTCAGCTCCACTTGTCTGTACAAGTCGACACTACTGGAGGCGATCACCCGAACATCGGCGAGACGGGAATCAGACTCCTGAGCATCAAAAAAAGCCATTAGCTGACGCTGGCCTTCCAGCGATAGATTGGCCACATCGTCCAGATAGAGCGTGCCGCCTTCCAAGTCATCCGCCGCGGTCGACATCAGCCCGGCTAGCTGTTTCTCGGCATCGGCGGAACAACTGACCAGCCGGAACGGTTTAACCCGACGACGGCTGATGCGATGAATTTCACCGGCCAGCGCCGTCTTGCCCGTGCCCTTCTCGCCCACCAACAACACTGTAGTGTCGGTAACAGCCACCATTCTGGCGGCATGAACCACACGCATGAATTCGGCAGATTTTCCAATTAACTGCTCAGCATTCATATTCATCATGATCTTCCACCCAGTATTCTTATAGTCTTCTTATTCAGTGCCACTCTTTGTCGATATCCAGCAACTCTGGAAACCACAGACTTAACAGGCCAAATAGAATAATAGCAAATCCTACAGCCTCTTTCAGATAGGGCTTGCGCGCCAACTGATAGAAGCGCCCGGCCAGCACCCCGGTAGCCATCACCGCCGGTAATGTGCCCAACCCAAACGCAGCCATATAAAGAGCGCCGCTTGCAGGGCCCGTTTTAGCTGCTGTCGAGATCAACATCGTATACACCAGACCACAGGGTAACCAACCCCAAATAGCGCCGTAGATCAGTGCCTTGGGCAACGTTGCCACCGGCATTAAGCTACGCCCCAAGGGCTCCAGACGACTCCAGAGCGGCACACCTATGCGCTCAAGCGACGCCAGTTTTGGCAACCAGCCGGCGATGTGCAACCCAATCAGCACCATGATCAGCGCCGCTGCCCCCTGCAACCAGCGATGGCTTTGGCCCTCTCCGAGAATCGCCAACAACTGTCCGCCCAGCATTCCCAACAGGCCACCCGCCGCCGCGTAGCTTAGCACCCGACCAAGATTATAGGTGAACAGAAACAACAGATAGCGGGTTGTATCCTTACGGATCTCAACCGGCAAGCCGTAACTGAGCGCCCCCATAATGCCGCCGCACATACCTACGCAGTGGACAAAGCTGAACAGACCAACGGTAAACGCTAAAGGATAGGAGAGATCCACATATACACCCGGATTCGAAGCGAACGACTATATTACCCTGCCATCCCGCACTCACACCAGATTGCCGTTACCGCTGGACACAAGTCACCTTGAAAATAGGTCAAATCCCCTGCGAGCACATTGATTAACCTCAAGTGGATATAATATAACCCTCTACAACAAGCGTGCGCTTTATCACTATGAACGACACAGACACACTAATCCATTCGGCCCGCAACCTTCTGTCCGGCACATTCCACGGTATACTGGCAAGCCATTCAGAAGAGATGCTAGGCTATCCCTTTGGCTCGCTGGCGCCATACTCCATTGCGGAGGATGGTTGGCCGCTATTCTTGATGAGCCACCTCGCCAAACACACCAAGAATATCGATGCCGCCCCTCAATGCAGCCTGACTATCATCGACCAGGGCCCGGGCGATGTGCAGACCCAGATGCGCCTGACCTGCCTGGGCGATCTCCTGCCCGCGGAGTGGATAACCCAAGAGGCGATAGAACGCCACTTTCGCTACTTTCCCCAAAGCCGGGACTACTATGAACAGCTCAACTTCCGCTTCTACCACCTTACACCCAAGCGTTTCTACTGCGTCGGCGGTTTTGGGGCAGCCCGCTGGCTCGGGGTGGATCGACTCACACACCCGCTCCCCTTCCAAGCTGATCAGGAGATAGCACTGATTCACGCCCTGATGCAAGAGCACAGCGGTCTACTGAACCGTTGGCTGGCCCAGCATCAGCTCAGCCCGACACCTACGTCCCCCGCCAGCATCATCGGCATTGACAGTTTAGGGCTGGATATCCGCTGTGCTGATGAGCTGCTGCGCCTCCCTTTTATCGAACCTGTGGCCCAAGCAGCCAAGCTGAATGAGGCGGTCATTGAGGCACTAACCCACCCTGATGACAATTCCACAGTTTTCTAATGGTAGATATCACCACCACTTCCCTTTAGAATCACTCCAAAATTAACACAGTAAATTACTAAAGAATTATTGGAGAAGGATTATGAGTGTGGAAATCCCCCCGCGTGACGGAGACGGTTATCTAACCGACATGAATGCCTGGACGCCCGAGATCGCCCGCGCTATGGCCGAAGCTGATGGCTTCGAGCTGAACGATGAGAAGTGGGAGCAGATTCTGCAGGCGCGTGAATATTACGAAGAACACTCCGTCGTTCCACCAATTCGTAAATTCTCCAAATACATCAATGCCAATCAGAAAGAGATGTTCACACTCTGGTTGACCGGCCCGATGAAACCGATCACCAAGTACGGCGGTCTGCCCAAGCCGACCGGCTGTGTCTGACCCGCAACAGTAACCCCCAAAGGTGGCCTCCCCCTAGGCCACCACCCTTTAGTGGATGACAAACCTCATCCACTAGTGCCATCAAGTCGCCAAGGCTGGTAAAGTCCGGGTAATGGAATTACCCGGACAGGCACAATGAAAGAACTGCACGACCTCGAACTACTCCTCACCGCGCACACACCGATTATCGTCATTGAGTCGATCGAAGAGATTCGTGCGGTACAGCTTTTCACCCGTCTGGGGCTGAAGCTGCAACACCCCTTCCACCAATGGACCGTCACGGAAGGCCTGAAGCGGCTGGAGGTCGACTTTGATGCCCAAGGCTTTACCGCCGACCCCACCGACGCCTTAAAACACATTAAGGGGATCTCTCGCTCCGCCTATTTTCTGCTACTCGATTTCCACCCTTTTATGGCAGATCCGGTGCATGTACGTCTGATCAAAGAGATTGCACAAAACCACGAGAATATCCCCAAAACGCTGATTTTCCTAAGCCACTCGTTCGACATTCCGGCCGAACTGCGTCATCTGACCGCCCGTTTTGAGCTGCACCTACCCGATCAGGCCGGTATCAAGACGCTGA
>JAKSCN010000313.1 GCA_022360595.1 Chromatiales bacterium | reverse complement strand
TATCAAAACAGCAGAGGCCAATGGCAGCAGAAATAAGTTAGAGCCCGTTAACACTAATAACACCGGCCATATCCGGCCGGTGTTATCTATTGAAAGTAGAGAAAAACTGAGCACAACATGGGACGCAAAAGACGTAAACAACTGCCCAAAGATCCCGTACCGGCAACCATTGAATCACTCAGCCATGACGGCAAAGGTGTCACCCACATTGATGGCAAAGCGATCTTTATCCATGGCGCACTGCCGGGTGAAGAGATTGAGTTTGTCTACACCCGCAAGCAGCGACGTTACGATGAGGGTGATGCCGTCAGCATACTGAAAGCCTCAGCGGATCGTGTTGAACCGGGCTGTACCCATTTTGGCGTCTGTGGCGGTTGTTCTCTTCAACATCAGTCCCCGGAAGCGCAGATACTTGCGAAACAACAAGCGCTGATGGATGCCTTCGAGCGGATCGGCAAAGTGATGCCTGAACAGATTCTGGAACCACTCACCACCGGTGAACCCTGGGGGTATCGCCGCAAGGCACGCCTGGGGGTCAAGTTTGTCCACAAAAAAGGCAAAGTGCTGGTCGGTTTTCGTGAGCGTGGCTCCAGCTTTGTGACCGATATCGAGCGCTGTCCGGTACTGCACCCGAACGTAGGTGAACTGATCACACCGCTCTCCGAGCTGATCGGCAGCCTCTCAATCAAAGACCAGGTGCCGCAGATCGAGGTGGCCATTGGTGACAATAGCGGCATTCTCATTTTCCGTATCCTGGCGCCGCTGACAGCCGAAGATAGCGAAAAACTGATCGCCTTTGGTGATGCACATAAACTGGGCATATACACTCAAGATGGCGGGCCGGACACCGTCAAACCACTGGCTGGTGATCCGGTAGCGCTACACTATGCACTGCCGAATTATCATATAGAGGTAAAATTTCAACCCAGCGACTTCACCCAGGTGAACACCGAATTGAACCGCCTCATGCTGGATCGCGCCATGCGAATGCTCGACCCTGAAGCTGACGACCGTGTGCTCGACCTGTTTTGCGGTCTGGGCAACTTCACCATGCCTATCGCACGCAGCGCGGCCGAAGTCGTGGGAGTGGAGGGTGATGCAACCCTGGTGGAGCGTGCCAGACAGAACGCCCGAGGTAACGGCATCGACAATACACGCTACTTCACCGCCAATCTCTATGAATCTTTGGAAAAGGAGCCCTGGTTAGCCGAGCGGTTTGACAAAGCGCTGCTTGACCCACCTCGTTCAGGCGCGCTGGAAGTGCTGGAACACCTGCCGAAGATGGGTATACAGCGAATTGTTTATGTCTCCTGCTATCCGGGTACTTTGGCGCGCGATGCGGGTGAACTGGTCAATCAGCACGGCTATACCCTAAAAGCGGCCGGTGTGATGGATATGTTCCCCCACACAGCCCATGTTGAATCTATTGCACTGTTTGAAAAATAAGAAGTTACATCTATGGCTATTGAAATCGAACGTAAATTCCTGGTTATAAACGACCTCTGGCAAGAACATGTGATCTCCAAATCACATATCAAGCAAGGCTATCTGGCCACCCAAAAGAACGCCACGGTAAGAATACGCATCGCCAAAGGCAAGGCTATTCTCAATATCAAAAGTGCCACCAGCGGCATACAGCGCTCAGAGTTTGAATATGAGATCCCCATGGATGAAGCTGAACTGATGCTGGAGCAGGTGGTGGAGCATCCAATTATCGAAAAGATACGCTACAAAGTGCAGGGCAAAGGCCACGTTTGGGATCTGGATGAATTCCATGGCGACAACGAAGGCTTAGTGATGGCGGAAATCGAACTGCTGAGCGAAGATGAGGAGTTTGTCGTTCCCGACTGGGCTGGAGAGGAGGTCTCCAGTGACACGCGTTACTACAACTCCAACCTGATCAAGCACCCGTTCAAACAGTGGAATAACGACTGATTGTGCCCAATTCAAAGCATATTCGTGTTGATATCGAAACCCAGCGGCTTACTCTCTATAGCGATAGTAGGGTGATTGCCGAGTACTCGGTCTCCACCGCTGCCAATGGCGTTGGTGAACAGAGCGGAAGCGGCTGCACACCGCGTGGCAGGCATAAGGTTCGGCTGAAAATAGGTGCTGGTGCGCCGATCAACGCAGTATTTGTTGGTCGACGTGCAACTGGGGAGGTCTACAGCGAAGAGCTGGCGGCTGAATACCCGGAAAGGGATTGGATTCTAACTCGGATACTCTGGCTTACCGGGCGTGAGCCCGGCAAAAACCGTTATGGAGATCAGGATACCTTACGACGCTTCATCTATATCCACGGCTGCCCCGATAGCGAACCGATGGGCGTGCCGCGTTCACACGGATGTATTCGCATGCGAAACCGCGATTTGATCGAACTGTTTGATCAGGTTGAAACCGGTACAGACGTGGAGATCTGTTAGGGCCTGCTAACACTAATTTGATCGTCACTGTTGAGCCTAAAAAAGCACCAATCAAGGCACGAGGAGCGCAGTTTGGCCGCTCCAAATAAGCGATGAGTAACGCCGAGTGGTGCTTTATTAGGCTCACCCCACCTTTTCTTAATGTATGGGGGCCAAACCAATGCTGTCCCATAACCCCCTCTCCCCATTGGGGAGAGGGTTGGGGTGAGGGGGAATCAACAGGCCCTAGCCCTTTTATGTCCTCGGGGCGCTCCCTCGAAGGGAGAGGGTAAACGATAATCTGGCTTTTCATATCTCAAACTAATGCAGCTTGTTTAAGACCTGCATACAGCAAAGATATCGAGGTAATCTCTTCAAAATTTATTGGAAAGCAATG
>JAKSCN010000327.1 GCA_022360595.1 Chromatiales bacterium | reverse complement strand
CGATACCAATTCTCTAGCCACGCCGGCTCCGGCCTGTACCCCCGGGGAAAGGCTGCAGGATCGACCCCGCGGTAGATCAATCTGACACGCTCTTTTTCTGTTTGGGGGTAGTTCTGAAAAATATAGTTTTCAACTGTCTTGGATACAGCGATCACCCGCTCACCACGACACATAATACGACTATAACCCGAGACCGAATAGAGACCATGCACGGTCGTCACGAGTTTTGGGCGCTGATCAACAGGTAGCGAACACCACGCCAACCAGAGAATCCAAGCCGGCATTCGTGAACGCAAATGCAGTATATCCGCCCGCTCACGCTGCAACCAACGGCGCACCAACGGCACCTGCAGCAGGGTCAATGGCGACTTCTTGCCCAGATTCCACACGACATGACGGCTGCCGGCTCCCTCCAACTCGGCTACCATTCGTCCCCCAGCAGAGACCACCACCGACTCATGCCCCGCCTGCACCAGCGCATCTGCGACTTCCAGCGTGCCACGTTCAACGCCACCGCCATCCAGCGCAGGCAGCACCTGAACAACTTTCAGTTTTCTTTCAGCCATTCTTCCACTATCCAGCGGGCACACCTCTCCGCTTCATTAAAGCCCTTGGCAGGCTGCAGTCGATTCTTATATTCACCACCCTTATCGTAACGACATACCAGCCCCTCCACGATCAACTGCTGCAACCCCGTGGAAACACGGCTCTCCCCTTTCTCCGGCATCGAAAGAACACCCACTGCAACACCTGCCGTCAACGCTTCATAGACCATTGAGACAGAGTCTTCCGTCACCCAGGCCACACCACTCTCAGCCAAACGTTTGGCAACCCACCCGGATGCCGTCTGATCAACCGGCACCACCGTGAGATTACTCTGAGCCAACTCCCTCAGTTGATTTACAAATTCCAGCGGAGTCCTACGGGATGTGGTGAGCAGATAGTCAATATTCGGATTGGCCTTTAATAATTCACCAATCTGACCAAGCAAACCATCAGCATCCCAGTCGTGATGTCTGGAGGGGCCACCGATCAGGATGAGCGCCTTATCAGCCTGGTGCTCTCCCGCACTCTCCAACGGATTCAACACACCCCGTGTCTCCAGTATATTATCCCCACCGGCGTGTTGATCATGCTCAGGAATCAGCACCAGGTCAAACAACGCCACGGGCAAGCTCGGTTTCATCAGTACAATGGCTCGCCCGCCGGTTGCACGCTTAGCAGCCAATAGATGCAGATGGGTACGGTGACCGGCTGCAACAATTAAATCTGGGGCGGGCAGAGAGACCGCCGGAGAGTATGTACCTGAAAGGAGATAGAGCAGCGGCTTGAAACGCCCCTGCTCTAAAGGAATATCATGAATGGCACAAGGACAGAGCCGTCTCAGTGCATTAACCAAACCCAAGGACTGATTCTCATGTCCCGGCTTGCCATCCAGCAATCGCCAGATGGTGAGGGGGCTTGCTGCCGATACAGCCACCCTCGGGTCAGTCGATCAGGCGATAGTTTGCACCACAGTAGGGGCAAGTCGCCTCGCCGGTCTTCTCAATCGGCAGAAAAACCTTTGGGTGCATTGAGGCAAGATCACTTTTCGGATCGGGACAAGCCAGTGGCAGATCCTTTCTCATCACATCGATGACTTTGGTAACGGGTGAAGCTGCGGTCTCAGACATAACAACTGACTCCTGACATAGTGTTCGAGTTAGGCTGAAACGTGGGTCAGCCAATCAGAGTGTTCACTGTGGCGGCCTTGCACCAGATCAAAGTAGAGCGACTGTACGCGCTCAGTGATCGGGCCACGGGTGCCGCTGCCAATCGGGCGGCGATCCACTTCACGAATCGGCGTCACTTCAGCGGCCGAGCCAGTAAAGAACGCCTCGTCTGCGATGTAGACTTCATCACGGGTAATTCGTTTCTCAACCACGGGGATACCCAACTCTTCGCACAGTGTCATGACTGTTCTGCGGGTAATGCCGTCCAGCGCCGAGGTCAGGTCAGGGGTATAGATAACTCCATCGCGCACGATAAACAGGTTCTCACCGGAGCCCTCCATCACATACCCGTTGGTATCCAGAAGCAACGCCTCATCATAACCGTCATCCAACGCCTCTTTCAGCGCCAACATGGAGTTCATGTAGTTACCATTGGCCTTGGCGCGGCACATAGTGATGTTGACATGGTGGCGGGTGAAGGAGGAGACACGCACACGAATGCCGTTCTTCAGATTCTCTTCGCCCAAATAGGCACCCCACTCCCACGCGGCAACAATGGTGTGCACCTTCAGATTGTCGGCGCGCAGCCCCATACCTTCCGAGCCATAGAAGCACATTGGCCGGATATACGCAGAGTCGAGACCGTTCTTCCGCACTGCTTCAATCTGGGCATCATTCAGCTCTTCGGCAGTGTGCGGAATATCCATACCGAGAATATGGGCAGAGCGGAACAGACGATCAGTATGATCCTCGAGACGGAAAATCGCGGGGCCTTTATCGGTGTGGTAGGCTCGGACGCCCTCAAAGACACCCATGCCGTAATGCAAGGTGTGGGTCAGGACATGGACTTGGGCTTCACGCCAAGGCACCATTTCACCGTCAAACCAGATCCAGCCATCGCGGTCCGAGAACGTCGACATATTTCTCTCTCCAGATATAACTCAAGCAACCGGCCTATTCGGCCAACATCAACTCCTGCCAGATCGCTTGAATCTGCTGCCGCTCAGCCAGCAGCTCCGAATCGTCGATCAGACCGGGTAGTTCACTCAATGCATTGCGGTGGTAGGCCGCACGCAGCAGGCGGTAGTGATCAGCCAGCGACTCCGCCGCCTCCCCCTCCAACAACTGGTGCTTCTCCAGGCTCTCCAGCAGGCGGACATTGTCGGTCCAATCGAGCAGATCAGGGTATTGGCTGGCCCACCGCAAAACACAGTATTGAACCATAAATTCAATATCGGCGATACCGCCACGCCCTTGCTTGATATCGAACTGGCCGGCTTTGGTCTTATCCAGGCTTTCACGCATCTTTTCGCGCATCTCACGTACCGCCTGGCGCAGTTCATCAACGTCTCGTGGCTGAGACAGCACATCACGACGAACCTGCTCAAAACGCGCAATCACGGCAGGATCGCCGGCCACGGCCCGCGCCCGCAACAGTGCCTGATGCTCCCATATCCAGGCATCATTATGCTGGTAGCGCTCAAAAGCGTCGACTGAAGTAACCAACATGCCCGAGTTGCCGTTGGGGCGCAGGCGCATATCGATCTCATACAGCAGCCCCGAAGGCGTACGGGTGGTGAACATGTGAATCATGCGCTGCCCCAGACGAGCATAGAAGAGATCATTGGCCACCTGTCGCTCACCATCCGTCATCGCCGTGGCACTCTGACTACCGTGCATGAAAACCAGATCCAGATCCGAGCCGTAACCCAACTCAATACCACCGAGCTTACCGTAGCCGATAACAGCAAAACCGTTCTCTTCGCCCAACGTCTGCGTCGGTTTGCCGTGCTTGGCGGTCATATGCTCCCAGACCAGGCGCATCACCCGATCCACCACCACCTCGGCAATATCGGTCAGATAATCACTCACCACCATCAACGGAATGACACCAGTCAAGTCGGCCGAGGCAACACGCAGAATATTGCTCTGGGAGAACTGGCGCAGACGCTCCATCTGCTGCTCCAGGTCTTCACCATCGACCCCTGTCAACAGAATATTCAACTCATCTTTAAGGTCGCTTTCGCGCAGGGGGGAAAACAGACGGCGTGGATCAAGCAGCTCATCCATCAGCAGCGGATGGCGCTCCAACTGCTGGGTAATCCAGGGACTGATTCCAGCCAGACGCACCAATTGCGAAAGCGCTATAGGGTTCTCCACCAACAACGCCAGATACGCCGTACGCTTGCCAATCGACTCAATCAACTTGAGCACCCGTTTGAGCGTCACCTCCGGGCCATCACAACCGCCCACCGCTTCAAGCAATAGCGGCATCAACTGATCGAGCCGCTCACGCCCACGCACACCCATGCCCCGCACGGTGTGGGAGTTTCGAATGGCGGCAAGCTGATCGATTACCACCTGGCTATCAGCAAAACCGGAATTATCCAGAATGGCGGTAGCGGCCTCTCCTTCCAGCTCCTGCAGCCAGAGGTCGGCCAGCAATTGATCATCGTTGCTCTCATCCTCCGCCTGGGGGGCCGCAAAGACCTGGTCAAAATGGCCTTGCACCTTACTCCGGTGCCGTT
>JAKSCN010000481.1 GCA_022360595.1 Chromatiales bacterium | reverse complement strand
GGCAGCATCAGCGAGGCCGCTGAGAAGGTTTTTCTCAGTCAGCCGACTGTATCGCTGCAAATCCAGGCTCTGGAACGGGAGCTGGAGACCACTCTGTTCGAGCGGCGCGGCCCCAAAATCAGCCTCACGCCTGAGGGGGAGATCCTATTCAAGCTCTCCCAGCCACTGGTTGAAGGGATGGACAAGCTACACGAGACCTTCGCCGCGCAGCAGGGTCAACTGGAGTCGGGCGAATTGAATATCGCCGCCGGGGAGTCGACCATTCTCTACATCCTGCCGGGACCGCTAAAGCGTTTTATGCAGAAGTATCCAAAGATTCGGGTGAAACTGCACAATGTTACCGGCGGACGCGATGGGCTCTCACGCTTGAGGGCGGATGAGGCGGATTTTGCGGTCGGCTCGATGCTCGATATTCCTGAAGATATCATCTACAAGCCAGTGGTCAGCTATAGCCCCGCGCTGATTGTGCCCCTGGATCATCCATTGGCTGAAAAAGAGAAGGTGGCACTGGAGGATATCAGCCCCTACGGTCTGATTTTGCCGCCACCGAGCCTGACCACTTGGCGCATGGTCGACCTGGTATTTCGTCAGCACACCCTGAAATTCAAAATGGCGCTGGAGGCCGGCGGCTGGGAAGTGATCAAAAAATATGTCGAATTGGGAATGGGGATATCCATCGTCACCGATGTCTGTCTCACCGGTGAAGAGAAGCTGGTGAAGTTCCCCCTGGACGAATACTTCCCCAACCGCAGCTACGGCATAGTGTTGCGACGAGGTAAATACCTCTCACCACAATCGAAACGGTTTACCGACATCATGGAAGAGTATTACGAAGGCGCCCTGGGGCATACCGAGCCGACCGCTCTCGACCGCCCCGGCAACTAACCTGCAATAGAAGACTCACGCCAGCGCCAAAGGAAGGCGCTAGCAGCGACTATTCCCCCAGCTCAATCTCAACATCCATCGCCTCTTCACCAAATAACAGCTTCTTGCGAATCACCGAAACCTGAATTTTGTCACCCGGTTTTTTGTTGAGCATCTGTAAACGCACATCGGTAGCGCTTTTAATGGTCTGACCATCGATCTGGGTGAGCAGATCACCCTTTTTCAATCCCGCTTTCTCCGCTCCCGAACCGGCTATCACCTCCTCCACGGAGATCCCCCGCTCTACCGAATTCATCAGCAGTCCCATTAACCCCGCCTTGGGTAGTGATCTGTCGGGCGGATAGATTAGGAAGTCAGCCACATCGGGGGCTGCTTTTTGGGCATCACCAGGCAAAACGATGGCCCTCTCCACATTGATGCGTCGCGTCACGCGATTGGGTATGCCCGAGCCATACATGAGGTGCCCATTACCGGCAACCACCACCATCTGATGCTGAGGATTGTCCTGAAGATAGTTGGCCACCTGCTCCGCCATGGTCTCATCCCAGAGCAGTTGTGACTCAACGAAGTAATCAAAGTTGCGCTTTTCACTATTGGGGTGCAGTCCAAAAATTGAACGCAACCGTCCCTCATAGGCTTTGTCGCTCTTATCCACTTCGGGGGGCAACAAATTCTTCTCTTCCGCCGTTAATCCCTCGATACCGCCTTGCGACACTTTACGGGTAATTTCGCGCTGCAGATTCAGTGCGATAACCGGAAGCTTATGCTCTTTCGCATAACTGAGAATCGGTTGATAGAGACGATAGTCAAAGCGCCAACGTTCATACCATTCAGTCTTTCTCAGCATCTCAATTTCGCTGATACGTCCCGCCAGATAATCATCCAGATACTGCTGAAACGGACGCTGAAACATCTCCATGCCAATGGCGATATTGGGATTACGTTGATGCAGACGCTTAATCACCTCAAGCTGTGCAAGATGGTGCCCATAGTTATCGTGCTGCTCCCCCACAAATACCACGCGAGCCTGAAACAGTGCTGGTAAAATACTCTCCAGCCCATTGGCGTTGCGCAGATCAACAGCCATCATCGACACATCGGCAACCGCCTCCTTCTGCGTTGCATGGGACTTACCCGGCATCGCATGAGGGTGTGGTGCCGCTTTATGAGAAACCGCATTACACCCCCATAGCATAAGTACGGTAGCTGTCAATGTGGCAGAAACTAGATAGCGTTTTATTGTCATTGAACTACTCATCGTCAATACTGTCTTGCTTGTGACAACAGTAAATCCTTTTGATTCCAAAAGATCAAATCTGAATCGCAACCCAAAAGCCGATGGACCACTGCTTGAAGTACACTGGAGCTGACCCAATGATGCGCTGCCTTCTGATCATAACCTGCCTGCTGTTAAGTCCATACACCGCAGCCAATGATAGCTTTCCATCGATTCATCACGATCTGCAGGTAACTCTAGCACCAAATGACGGCCAACTCCGTGTGATAGACCGCATTCAACTGACCGCACCGGTCAAGAAGCTCTCGCTGCTCCTGCACGGTGACCTGAAACTGCAAAAATTACTCGACAACATAGAGATCGATGATCGGGCGGTTTCCGCCTGGTTGCCGTTAAAACGTTACACACTCCAATTTCCGATACCCACTCAGCAATTCACACTAACGTACGAAGGAACCATCACCCATGATCTGCGCCCAACCTCCCAGGAGTACAGCGGAGGACGCAGCAGCACCCCCGGTTTGATCTCGGACGACGGTGTATTCCTGAGCAGCAGCAGCTTCTGGTACCCGCAAATAGACGACAGCCTGGTCAGCTTTAACCTCCAGGTCACGCTGCCCAAGCAGTGGAGAAGTGTCAGCCAAGGCGAAGAGATCTCGACAAACCGCTGGCGTGAAACCCAGCCACAAGATGACATCTATCTGATCGCCGCCCCTTTCCAGGTCTATAACCGTGACACCGCCATCGCCAAAACCCAAGTCTTTATTCGCGCCAAAGATGACGCACTGGCCACGCGCTACCTGGACGCCACCGAACACTACCTGCAACTCTACAGCGAGCTCCTAGGGGACTACCCTTACGCCAAGTTCGCGCTGGTGGAAAACTTCTGGGAGAGCGGCTACGGCATGCCCTCATTCACCCTGCTGGGTCCCCGGGTTATCCGCTTCTATCGCCCGCCAGCCACATCAAATCGCCGACGCGTTGATGCCCGAACATCGAGTAGTAAATGTAAAACGGAATCATGCTGACACCGTGGGCACTGTAGGCCGAACCCGCCGCGATCCACGACGACATCGCACCGGCTTCGTTGATACCTTCTTCCAGAATCTGCCCCTTGATATCCTCGCGGTAGTACATGACCTGGTCCGAATCCATCGGTTCGTACAATTGTCCCTTGAAGGAATAGATGCCGAGCTGGCGAAACATGCCTTCCATGCCGAAGGTACGCGCTTCGTCGGGCACGATGGGCACGATATTCTTACCGATGTTCTTGTCGCGCGCCAGAGTCGACAGCATGCGCACGAAAGCCATGGTCGTGGAAACCTCGCGCTCACCGGTATCTTTTAACAGGGCATCGAAAATTTCCAGTCCGGGAATCGCCAACGGCTCGGCATTGTCGATGCGCACCGGCATATAGCCGCCGAGATTTTCCCGCGCCTTGCGCATGTATTCCATTTCCACGCTGTCTTCGGGAAAACGGTAGAACGGCGCATCGGCGATTTCTTCATCGCTGATCGGAATATTGAAGCGATCTCGAAACGCCTTGAGCGCGTCTTCGCCGAGCTTCTTTTGCGAATGGGTGATGTTCTGACCTTCACCGGCCTCGCCCATGCCGTATCCCTTGACCGTCTTTGCCAGAATAACCGTC
>JAKSCN010000613.1 GCA_022360595.1 Chromatiales bacterium | reverse complement strand
TCTATGACGACACGAGCTACTCGATTGCGGATGTGGGACCGCTAGAGAACCGCGAGCTGTGGGTGCCGTTGAAAGAAGCAATGGAGCGCTGGAAGAGGCTGCGGTTCGAAGACTACGAGTTTACATTCAGGTGGCTCTGCGAGTGTATCGACGCCGTTGTTCGCCCGGTCAAAATCACCGTTCTGGACGGGACCGTCAACTCTGTACGAAGGACGCGGGACAACCTGTTGGTGAATATCATGCCGGCCAGTGGATCGATGTAGGCACCCCCCAACGCCTGCAGATGCTTGAGACGGTGTTGCGAGCACAGTGATCGGCACGGCTGTTCTACTGATATAATTAAATCTTTATTCGCTGCGCTAATGGCAGTAGTCTGAGTAGGTCTCAACGATGCTGCGTGAAATCGATCATATTCCCGAGGGGCTACTACAACTCGACGCCAGTCAATTGGCCTCTGCTTTGGGTGGTCCTACATTAATCCATCTGCCTGGAAGACGGGAGCCGGCGCTGTTTGTGTCGGTGCTGATGCATGGGAATGAGACTACAGGTTGGGAGGCGATCAGACGACTGCTGCAACGCTACGATGCCGCCGCCGGTGAGCTGCCGCGAGCGCTATCGCTCTTTATCGGTAATGTCGCTGCCGCGGCGCAGGGGCTGCGCCGGCTCGATACTCAACCCGACTACAACCGTGTTTGGCCAGGCTGCGAGGACAGCAGTGGCACACCTGAGCATCGCCTCATGGAGCAGGTAATTGCCATTATGCAGGCGCGTGGGGTGTTTGCCAGCGTTGATGTCCATAACAATACCGGTCTCAATCCCCATTACGGCTGCATCAATGTCATTGATCACCGCTTTCTGCACTTGGCCAGTCTTTTCAGTCGCACGGTAGTCTATTTCACCCGCCCTTGTGGTGTGCAGTCGTTGGCAATGTCCAAACTCTGTCCGGCAGTCACTTTGGAGTGTGGTAAACCGGACCAGAGCCATGGGGTGGAGCACGCCATAGAGTATCTGAATGCATGCCTGCATTTGGCGGCGTTTCCCCAGCATGTCCCCTCTTCCCATGATATTGATCTGTTTCATACCGTTGCGGTAGTAAAGGTGGATGAGAGTTGTGATTTCGGATTTGCCGAAGACGGTGTAACAGCGGATTGGGATATCAGTTTTGCCGGTGACCTGGATCAGCTCAACTTTCGTGAACTGTCCGCCGGTACCCATATTGCCCGTGTCCGTTCGAATAGCCTGGGGCTGCAGGCCAGGGATGAGTTGGGCCGTGATGTAACAGCCCGCTATTTCGAGATGGAAGGTGAGGAGGTTCTCCTCGCCACGGCGGCCATGCCCTCTATGCTGACCCGTGATGTCCGGGTTATTCGTCAGGACTGCTTCTGCTATCTGATGGAGCGCTATGATGAGCATCTTCAGGATGGGGAGCTGTAGCTTCCACCGGCTTCTTTCGGGGTTTAGTTTTTTCTGTGCTGCCTAAATAATATTCAACCAAAAGGTTGACTAATATCTTGCTGCGGCTAATATTTAACTAAATGGTTTAATATTTTGTAGTGAGATGATGCCAGATCAGCTATTGGAGCAGAGGTTAGATCAAATCTTTATGGCCTTGGCCGATGCCACGCGGCGTGAGCTGGTGCGAATGCTTGCATTACGCAGCCACACCATGAATGAGTTGGCTGCACCTTTTGATATGTCACTGGCAGCAGTCTCCAAACATGTGAAGGTACTGGAGAAGGCCGGATTGGTGGGGCGACGAATTGAAGGGCGGGTGCATCACCTCTCTTTGGTGGCGACACCGCTAGCGCAGGCGCTGGATTGGATCTCTATCTATCGACGCTTCTGGCAAAACAAACTGGATGATCTTGAACAGATCCTGAAAGAGGATGGGTGAAATGTATCAGCTAGAACTTGAACGTGAGTTTGATGCGCCAGCAGAACGGCTATTTAAATACTGGACCACTCCCGATCTGATGCTGCGCTGGTTTGCACCAGAAGATATGACTGTCCCCGCTGCGGAAGCTGATGCGGTGGTAGGTGGCAAGTTTCGGGTCACCATGAGGGAGACTGGCGGTGATGCTGAATACACGGCCTTTGGTACCTATCAGGTGGTTGAGCCAAACAGGCGGCTGGTTTGCACCTGGCAGTGGGAGCACGGCACCAATGTCAGCCGGCTTGAGCTGCAGTTTGATGAACTCCCCAATATGCGCTGTAAGCTCTATTTACAGCATAGTGAGTTTGCTGAGCAAGAGGATCGTGATGAGCATAAGAAGGGGTGGGTTGGTTGTCTCAACCGTTTGGAGCTTGTTTTAAAAGAGAGCTGAGTTTCCCGGCTGATACCATGTGACAGTGGTTATTGGTTCTCCAGCGGGGAACTGTTGGGCATTCTGAGAAAGAATGCACAGACTTGGAGGGATCTTGGGTTTCTTATTAACATATTGAAATTAAAAGACATTGTTTGTTGGGCTGTATCTGTTTGGGTTGTTTGTTATGCAATCTAGGCATCCCAACCCTTGACTCTCAAAACTTTGCCCCTATTATTAGCACTCATCCAATGTGAGTGCTAATAACTGCATCCATTAAGATAATTAGATTCACTGTTAACTATTCAACCTCAGGAGAATTCAGTAGATGAATATTCGTCCACTGCACGACCGTGTGGTCATCCGTCGTATGGAAGAAGAGCGTACCAGCGCAGGCGGCATCGTTCTGCCCGATAGCGCCACTGAGAAACCTGCTCAGGGTGAAGTTATCGCCGCAGGTAACGGCAAGGTTTTGAGCAATGGCGAAGTTCGCCCTCTTGATGTCAAAGTCGGCGACAAAGTACTGTTCGGCAAATACTCCGGCAACGAAGTCAAAATCGGTGACGAAGAGCTGCTGGTCATGCGCGAAGAAGACATCATGGGTGTTATCGAAGGCTAAGGCCGGTTCGATCAACAGATTTCTCAACTGAATTTTTAAGGTACACAAACAATGAGTGCAAAAGAAGTTAGATTTGGTGATAGCGCCCGCCAGCGTATGCTGCAGGGTGTGAACATTCTGGCCGACGCAGTAAAAGTTACCCTGGGTCCTAAAGGTCGTAACGTGGTTCTGGAAAAGTCTTTCGGTGCGCCTACCATCACTAAAGATGGTGTCTCTGTAGCGAAAGAGATCGAACTGTCCGATAAGTTCGAAAATATGGGTGCTCAGATGGTGAAAGAGGTCTCATCTCAGACTTCTGACGTCGCTGGTGACGGTACCACAACAGCAACTGTTCTGGCTCAAGCGATGGTTCGTGAAGGTCTGAAAGCGGTTGCTGCGGGTATGAACCCAATGGATCTGAAACGCGGTATGGACAAAGCTGTTGATGCAGCCGTCGCCCAGCTGCGTGACCTCTCCAAGCCTTGCTCTGACGACAAAGAGATCGCTCAGGTAGGCACCATCTCTGCCAACAGCGATGCTAACATCGGTAACATCATCGCTGAAGCGATGCAGAAAGTGGGTAAAGAGGGTGTTATTACTGTTGAAGAAGGTAATGCCCTGGAAAATGAACTGGATGTCGTTGAAGGTATGCAGTTCGATCGTGGCTACCTCTCTCCTTACTTCGTCAACAACCAGCAGAGCATGACTGCTGATCTGGACGACCCATTCGTCCTGTTGCACGACAAGAAAATCTCCAACATCCGTGATCTGCTGCCCGTACTGGAAGGCGTTGCCAAAGCCGGTAAGCCGCTGCTGATCATCGCTGAAGATGTTGAAGGTGAAGCGCTGGCCACTCTGGTTGTCAATAACATTCGCGGTATCGTCAAAGTTGCCGCTGTTAAGGCGCCTGGTTTTGGTGATCGTCGTAAAGCTATGCTGCAGGATATCGCTATCCTGACCGGTGGTACCGTAATCTCTGAAGAGGTTGGTCTGACACTGGAAAAAGCGACCCTGAATGAGCTGGGTACCGCTAAGAAGATCCAGATCAGCAAAGAAGAGACTACCGTTATCGACGGTGCTGGTTCTGAAATGGACATCAAGGCACGTGTTGAGCAGATCCGCGCTCAGATCGAAGAGACCTCTTCTGACTACGACCGTGAAAAACTGCAGGAGCGTGTCGCCAAGCTTGCCGGTGGTGTTGCCGTGATCAAAGTTGGTGCTGCTACTGAAGTAGAAATGAAAGAGAAGAAAGCCCGT
>JAKSCN010000023.1 GCA_022360595.1 Chromatiales bacterium | reverse complement strand
GTTTGGTCGCTCCAAATAAGCGATGAGTGGTGCTTTTTTAGGCCCAACCCCCCTTATTTTTCAATATTATGAGGGAGCAAGGCCAAATTAGTGTTAACAGGCCCTTATGTTAGTGACCATTTAGTGGCATTAGGGACTAGCGCAAAGCGCTGCTATCGGGTATCCTTCGCGTCTCAATTACGGAGAGGTGGCTGAGCGGTCGAAAGCGGCGGTCTTGAAAACCGTTGAGGGTTAGTAGCCCTCCCAGGGTTCGAATCCCTGCCTCTCCGCCATATCCCTTTGAAATCAGCAATTTTGTGCCATGGATAGCCGTACATGCTGTACCCCAAGTTATGTAAGCGTGACAATGATAGGCACCAACTAGGAGTCTTGTGGAACTGATGGTCAAAGTATTAATCGTTGATGACCATGATCTGGTAAGAACCGGATTCAAACATATCCTACTGGATGCCGATGGCTTCGATGTTGTGGGTGAGGCCACAAGCGGAGAAGAGGCCATCGAAGCGGTTAAGCGCCTCACCCCGGATATCGTGCTCATGGATGTTAATATGCCCGGTATCGGCGGTATTGAAGCGACGCGTAAGATTCGTCATCTCTACCCTAATGTCCATGTAATTGCCGTCACTGTACATGCGAGTACTCCTTTCCCGGAACAGCTCCACGATGCTGGCGCGCTTGGCTATATCAGCAAAGGTACCCCCTCTGAGGAACTGCTACAGGCGATCAAGATAGTGGCCAGCGGAAAGCCCTATATTAGTAGTAATGTGTCTCAGAAGATGACGCTGGCCAAGCTAAGTGGAACAGACCCGGCGGCGCCTTTCGAAGTACTCTCTCAGCGTGAAATGCAGATCCTGTTGATGGTGACTCAAGGCCAGAAGACCCAGGAGATCTCCGACTCTCTCTGCTTGAGCCCGAAGACTATCAGCACCTATCGTCAGCGCCTTTATGAAAAGCTCAATGTTGAGAACGACGTTGAACTGACCCATTTGGCACTGCGATACGGTTTGATTGAGAATAACTGCTGAGTTGATTGTGTTTGACCTTAATTGTCGCGAGTGCCCTCGGTTGGCGCAGTTTCTGGATGAGGTAAAGGCGCAATATCCCGATTACCATGCACGACCTGTTGCGCCCTTTGGTGATGACAATGCGCGCCTGCTGATCGTGGGATTGGCGCCAGGTATGCACGGTGCAAATGCCACTGGACGCCCTTTTACCGGGGATTATGCTGGTGTGCTACTGTATGAAACCCTCTATAAATACGGTTTTAGTACGGCTCCAGTTTCTGAATCAGCCAATGATAGTCTACAGTTAACCGACTGCCGGATTACCAATGCTGTTAAATGCCTGCCTCCTCAAAACAAGCCTGTTGGTAGTGAAATAAACTGTTGTAATAAATACTTAAGTGAAGAAATTAAAGAGTTAGATGAGAATTCGGTAGTGCTTGTGCTGGGCTCGATTGCACACAATGCGGTGCTGAAATCGCTCTCTCTCAAGCAGTCCGGCTACAAATTTGGCCACAACAATCTTCATCAGCTACCTAATGGGCTTTGGCTGCTCGACTCTTATCACTGCAGCCGTTATAACACCCAAACCAAACGTCTCACCGAAGCGATGTTTCATGCTGTTTTTGAACGTGCCCAGAGCTTATTAGAGGGCGTATAATTGGCTGATGTCCAGTGTGCAGCAGCCCAATAGTTCGTTCGATCATAAAGCCTTTCTTAAAACGCTGACCAATCGTCCTGGTGTCTATCGTATGATCGATGCCGAGGGACAGGTGCTTTATGTCGGCAAGGCGCGGGATCTGAAAAAACGTGTCAGCAGTTACTTCTCCCGTGCTCTGAATCGACGCATCCAACTGATGGTCTCCAAGATCGACAGCATTGAAGTGGCGGTCACTCACACCGAAGCTGAAGCGCTGATTCTTGAAAACAACCTGATCAAGAGCCTAAAGCCGCGTTACAACGTACTGCTGCGTGACGACAAGAGCTATCCCTACATATTTCTATCGGATGAGGATTTTCCGAGGCTCGCCTTTCATCGTGGCCCCCGCAAGCTAAAGGGGCGCTATTTTGGTCCCTATCCCAATGCGGGGTCGATGCGTGAGACGCTGCAGTTGATGCAGAAACTCTTCCCCATCCGTCAGTGTGAAGATGCCTTCTACCGCAATCGTTCACGCCCTTGTCTGCAGTATCAGATCAAGCGTTGCACCGCCCCTTGCGTTGACCTGGTCAACAAAGAGGCTTACGCCGAGGATGTCAAAGATGCGGTGCTTTTTCTCCAGGGAAAGGCCAATGAGGTGGTTGATTCCTTGGTGGCAAAAATGGAAGCCGCCTCAGCAGAACTTGAGTTCGAGAATGCTGCCCGCTATCGGGATCAGATCGCTGCTCTGCAGAAGGTGCAGGAGCGCCAATATGTGAGCGGTGAACGCGGTAACTTGGACATTGTTGTCTGCCTGGTGAAAGAGACTACTGCCTGTATTCAGGTTTTCTTTATCCGCAATGGGCGTAATCTGGGGAACAAGGTCTTTTTCCCAAAATCTCCGGAAGAGGAGAGCGACCACGCTATTCTGACGGCCTTTCTGGGGCAGTACTATCTCGATAAGCCGATACCACCGGAAATCATTGTCAATCTGCAGCCGGAAGATCAGCACCTCCTGGAAGAGGTCTTCAGCTGCCAAGAGAAGCGTCAGATCAAAATTAAACATCAGGTTCGTGCTGAACGAGCACGCTGGCTGAAAATGGCTGTTCACAATGCCGAAGTGGCGCTGGCGAGTCGATTGGCCAGCAAAACAAGCCTGCAGCGTCGCTTTGAGATGCTGCAAGTAGCGTTGGAACTGGATGAGATGCCGGCTCGCATGGAGTGCTTTGATATCAGCCACACCTCAGGTGAGCAGACAGTGGCGTCCTGTGTGGTATTTGATCAGCAGGGACCACTCAAGTCTGACTACCGCCGGTTTAATATTGAAGGGATTCAAGGTGGTGATGACTATGCTGCTATGCAACAGGCGCTGACCCGGCGCTACAGCCGTATTCAGTCGGGTGACGGTGTGTTGCCCGACATCCTGTTCATCGATGGTGGTAAAGGCCAGCTCAGTGCTGCTCATCAGATTCTGGAGGAGCAGGCCGTGCGCGGCGTACTCTTGGTCGGTGTTGCCAAGGGGGCTGATCGTAAAGCGGGTCTTGAGCGGTTATTCTTGTTAGACCGGGAGGCGCCGATTATACTCCCGGCGGACTCTCCGGCGCTGCATCTAGTGCAGCATATACGGGATGAATCGCATCGTTTTGCCATCACCGGGCATCGTCAGCGGCGTGATAAAAAGCGCAAAACATCGCCTCTTGAGGCGGTACCTGGCGTGGGGCCAAAGCGACGCCAAAAGCTGCTTAAACAGTTTGGTGGGCTGCAAGGTATTGCCCGAGCCGGTATTGAAGACTTAGCCAGGGTTGACGGCATCAGTGCACACCTGGCAGAGCAGATTTATGAAGCCTTCCACGGGGAAGGGTAGAGGCAGATATGCTGAATAACATACCCAACATTTTGACACTGCTGCGTATTGTGCTGATACCGGTGTTTATCATCATCTTCTATCTGCCTTGGCAATATGCTCATCTCACTTGCGCCATCGTCTTCTCATTAGCCGCGGTGACCGATTGGTTGGATGGTTACCTGGCGCGCAAACTGGAACAGGTTTCGGCCTTGGGGGCTTTTCTTGATCCGGTGGCAGACAAATTGATGGTTGCTGCTGCGCTGATTCTTCTGGTTGAGGCAGACCCTTCTCCGCTAATGTCGATCCCGGCAGTGGTTATTATCGGTCGTGAGATCACCATTTCGGCGCTGCGTGAGTGGATGGCCGAGCTGGGTGCACGGGCGCAGGTGGCCGTTTCGGTTATCGGTAAATTTAAAACCGCCTTTCAGATGCTTGCCCTGGTGTTGTTGATCTTGCGCGACGATGTGCTTGGTCTTCCCGTCTATATCATTGGCTATGTGCTGCTCTATGTGGCAGTGGTGCTGACTCTGTGGTCCATGAGTGTCAATATCAGTGCAGCCTGGCCCAGCCTTAATGGCGGAAGCTCGACGCTATCTGAAAGTCAGCCGGCAGAAACGGATGAAAC
>JAKSCN010000257.1 GCA_022360595.1 Chromatiales bacterium | reverse complement strand
TATCGGTCACGGCAGTAAGGCTGTCACCATGCTGCCAAAAATGGCCAATCGTCACGGCCTGATAGCCGGTGCAACCGGTACGGGTAAAACAGTCACCTTGCAGGGGTTGGCAGAGAGCTTTAGCGATATGGGGGTGCCAGTCTTTCTGGCCGATGTGAAAGGTGATCTGTCGGGACTCAGCCAGCCCGGTAAAACCCATCCCAAGATCGATGAACGCCTTGGGGTGATGGATATAGACTTCGCCTTCAAGGGTTACCCGATCACCTTCTGGGATGTGTTTGGTAAGAAAGGCCATCCGGTACGCACGACCATTTCCGATATGGGACCACTGCTGTTATCCCGACTGCTCAACCTGAATGATGTGCAGCAGGGTGTGTTGTCGCTGGTGTTCCGTGTGGCGGATGATAATGGTTGGCTGCTGCTCGACATTAAAGATTTACGCTCGATGCTGCAGTTTGTGGCAGAGAATGCGGCAGACTTTCGTACCCTCTACGGCAATATCTCAGCGGCCAGTGTCGGTGCCATTCAACGTCGATTGATCTCTCTCGAAGATCAAGGTGGTGACAAGCTGTTTGGCGAGCCCGCACTCAACCTGCATGATCTGATCCAGACCGATGAGAACGGCAGCGGTGTGATCAACATCCTGGCGGCCGATCAGTTGATGAACTCCCCCCAGATGTACGGCACTTTCCTGCTCTGGCTACTCTCTGAGCTGTTCGAACAACTGCCCGAAGTGGGTGATCCTGCAAAACCCAAGTTGGTGCTCTTCTTTGATGAAACCCATCTGATGTTTGATGATGCGCCAGAGATTCTGCTCGATAAAGTGGAGCAGGTGGTGCGCTTGATTCGCTCAAAGGGGGTGGGGGTCTACTTTGTGACCCAGAACCCGTTGGATGTGCCTGATGCCGTGCTGGGGCAACTGGGTAACCGTGTACAGCATGCTTTGCGCGCTTTTACTCCGCGTGATCAGAAAGCGGTCAAGGCGGCTGCTCAGACCTTCCGCCAGAATCCAAAGCTGGATACGGTACAGGTCATTACCGAACTGGGGGTGGGTGAAGCGTTGGTCTCTACCCTGGATACCAGGGGGCGCCCGAAAGTGGTGCAGCGTACTTTGATCAAACCACCCCAGAGCCAGATTGGACCGATTACCCTGAAACGGCGCAAAGAGCTGATGGTCGACTCACTGGTGCAGGGTGTTTACGATAAACGTATTGATCGAAAATCGGCCTACGAGATTCTTGCCGAGCGTGCCCAGAAACAGGCCGAAGAGCAAGAGGCGCTGGAGGTTGAGAAGGCGCGTGAAAAGGAGCTGGCCAAGGCCAAGCGTAAATCGGGGGGCAGACAGCGCCAGTCGGTGATGGAAGCTTTCCTGAAGAGTGCTGCCCGTGCAGTGGGTAGCCAGATTGGTCGCCGGGTTATTCGCGGTATTCTTGGTTCTTTATTGAAGTAATAGTCTTTCTGATTAGGTGTTAGGGCTGACTACTTAGCCCTAACGCTCATTTCATCCAATGCACCTGTTCTGCGTTAAACCGTATTTGGTTTGACGCTCTCCTGTTGCCCTAAATTTCTCGTCATCGGCGCTGCCCGATTTTTGCCACATTTCGCCATCGGTTTGCCCGGCTGTTGTTCCCGGCACGCCATCTTGCCGCGCTGTAATTAACCCAACACAAAGTTACCGGCGCGGACTAAGCAGAACATTGAAAAGCCCGAAGCTTTTCAGCGATCTGCGAGGAGGGTCATAGATCACCAAGGACGGTGCGCTGGGCCAATCACAAGACAGGAGAAAGCGGTGAAGAAGCAGATAGCAGTGGCGTTGATCAGCAGCGCCTTTATGGCAACAGCAGCCTGGGGACAGGATTCAACGGATGATCTTTTGGGAACCAGCCAGCAAGAGTGGCAGGGCGCTGGCATAGGTGGTGTGCTGGGTGGTATTGCGGCGGGGCCTCCAGGGATAGTTGCCGGCCTGGCGTTTGGTGCGCTGTTTGGCCGTCACGAGGCGCTGGAAGATGCGGTGGAAACACAGCAGAGCGAACTGCAGCACTCCCAGCAACAGCTTGCCGAGTCTCAGCAGAGCCTGGAGAACTCCGAATACCGTATGCGCCAGGCGAAAGGGGAACAGCTAAAACTACAGCAGCAGTTGCAGCGCCATCGGGAAATTCGCGGTAATCGTCTTCAGGCCATCGCAGAAGGCTTTGCCTTAAACATCCACTTTAGAACCGAAAGTGCTGAGCTGGAGCCGCTCTATCAACAGCAGTTGGTGCAGTTGGCTTCCAGTTTGCGGGCTTTTCCCGAACTCAATATCCATATCGATGCCCATGCCGACTTGCGCGGTATCGATACCTTTAACCAGAGCCTCACCGAACAGCGTACTGCCGTGGTGCAGCAGCAGTTGATGGGGCAAGGCATTCCGGCGGCGCGTATCGTCACCGTGGCCCATGGTGAGCGAGCAGCGGACTATCCGTTGGAAGATCTTGAAGGACTTGGTTTCGATCGCCGGGTGCGGCTCTACTTTTCACTGGGGGATGTCTGATGGAGTTTGTCATTCAGCCTCTGAGCGAGGTGTTTATCTACGGCTCGGCAGAGTCGCCCAACCTAACCTCATTTCGCTTGGTCTCGCCAAGCTATTTGAACAGCTCTGACATAACGGAAAGCCAGCAACAGGAGAGTGGTCATGAATCCGAGTATTGCCAATAAGCCCGGCGTCAACAGCTTACTAAAGGATATCGCTTACACATCGGTGTTGTCGCTCATAACCGGTGTGCTGGCAGCTCTCGGTTTTGCCATGCTGGTGATGATCACCTCTGCACCGGCACAGGCTGAACTGCAACCTGGCGACAAAACCGCAGTCGATCAATTGCCGCGGATGAGTATCGATCAGGTGCAGCAGGGCAGTCTGCTGCTCAAACTGGCCAGTGGCGGTGTCAGTGTCGATGCGCCGCTGCTGCACACCGATGTGTCGATGCGTGTCAGCGGCATGGTCAATCGGGTGCAGGTGACCCAGCAGTTTCATAATCCTGGAGATGAGTGGGTAGAGGGTACCTATGTCTTTCCGCTGCCGGAGAACAGTGCCGTTGATCATCTGAAGATGAGAATTGGTGAGCGCATCATAGAGGGTGAAATCAAGGAGAAAGGCGAAGCGAAAAAGATTTACAACCAGGCGAAGCGAGAAGGTAAACGGGCAAGCTTGTTAAGTCAGCAGCGCCCAAATATATTCACCACCGCAGTGGCCAATATCGGCCCGGGTGAGAAGGTGGAGGTGATTATCGAATATCAGCAGGTGCTCCATTACGATGTGGGCCGCTTTTCGCTCCGCTTCCCGATGGTGGTGGCGCCTCGTTATATCCCAGGCCGCGTAATTGAACAGGAGGAGGTAACAGCCTTCTCCGGCAATGGCTGGGCCCAGAATACCGATCAGGTACCCGATGCAGCTGAGATTACACCACCGGTAGTTGACCCAACAGAACCGAAAGTCAACCCGGTGACCATGGAGATCCGCCTCGATGCCGGTTTTCCGTTAGCCCATATCGAGAGCCGTTTTCACCCGGTCACTATCGAAAACCACACAGACGGCTATCATCTCATCCGCCTTGAACCGGGTGTGCCGGCCGATCGTGACTTCGAGCTGATCTGGACACCGCAGATCGACCAGATGCCGAAAGGCGCACTGTTCAATGAGCAGTGGCAGGGGGATGACTACTCTCTGCTGATGATCATGCCGCCGGCCACCGATCAGATCAGTCCGATTACTCAACCGCGCGAAGTGATCTTTGTGGTGGATACCTCAGGCTCCATGCACGGTACCTCACTGGCTCAGGCGAAGTCAGCGTTGAGCATGGCCTTGTCACGCCTGAAGCCCAATGAGCGGTTTAATGTGATTCAGTTCAACAGCAATACCCATGCGCTCTTTGGCCAGGCGGTCCCTGCGTCACCCAAGAACCTGCGAAAGGCGCGTGGCTATGTCAACCTGTTGGAGGCCGATGGCGGTACTGAGATGCTCTCCGCCCTGCGTCGCGCCCTGACCGGTGAGCAGGATGAGAGTGTGCTGCGCCAGGTGGTGTTTCTGACCGATGGCAGTGTCGGCAACGAGGAGAAGCTGTTCAGCACGATTCAGCAGCGCCTGGGGAGCAGCCGCCTCTTTACGGTGGGTATCGGTTCAGCTCCCAACAGCTTCTTCATGACCCGGGCAGCCAACTTTGGTCGCGGTAGCTTTACCTACATCGGTGATGTGGCTGAAGTGAAGCAGAAGATGAGTGAGCTGTTTAGCAAGCTGGAGTCACCGGTATTGACCGACATCCAGGTCGCTTGGCCAGAAGGGGCCGAGGTGGAGATGTGGCCTGCCCGCATTCCCGATCTCTATCTGGGGGAACCGGTGGTACTGGCAGCCAAACTCCCTAAAGGTGGCACGAGTGTTGAGATCACCGGTCGCATTAATGGTCAGCAGTGGCAGCAGCAGGTGAAGCTGGCGGGCGGCGCCAAGCATGAGGGTGTGCGGGTGATCTGGGCGCGTCGCAAGATTGCCGACCTGATGGATCGGAAGGCCCAGGGAGAGCCGGAAAGTGAGATCCGCCCAGCAGTACTTGCTGTTGCACTCAAGCATCACCTGGTCAGCCGTTACACCAGTTTGGTAGCGGTGGATAAAACGCCGGTACGCCCTGTGGAGGAGAATCTTCAGACCAAACCGCTACCCACCAATCTGCCGCAAGGGTGGAGCGCCAAAAAGGTATTCGGCTCTATGCCGCAGACAGCGACACCGGCGCCTCTGCATCTGCTGCTGGGTCTCTTTTCGCTGCTGGGCAGTCTGCTGCTTGGTTGGTCGAAAAAGGTGTTGGGTAAAAGGACGGACCATTCAATCCCAGTTAAATCGGCAATGGAGGCGTGATCATGAGCAAACTAGCAACCTGGGGACGATGGAGTTTGATACTGGTGCTGACGCTGTCAGCAGGCTGGAACCTGGGGCAGGGGCTCTACATTGAAGCCAAGGCGCGGTTGGCCCAGTTGCTGCTGCAGCAGGCGTGGGATGAGACCCGGCAGGGGGTGGAGAAGGCCCGCCCCTGGGCTTGGGCGGATACCTGGCCGGTCGCCCGTCTGCGCCAACCGCGGTTGGATGTGGATCAGATCGTGCTGGCCGGGGCGAGTGGTCGCACCCTCGCTTTTGGTCCGGGCTATCTGTTTGGCAGCGCTGCGCCGGGTAGTGATGGGCACAGCATCATCAGCGGCCACCGAGACACCCATTTCGGTTTCCTGAAAGATCTACAGCTCGGTGATCGTTTGGAGGTGACCAATAGCGCCGGTGAGGTGATTCAGTACGCTGTCTACCAGCGCGAGGTGATGCATGAAAACAGTCTGGAACGGCTGCAGGTGGATGATGCACGGCTCACCCTGATTACCTGTTACCCCTTCGATGTCATACAGCCCGGCACTGATCAGCGCTATGTGGTCACTGCCCGGCCTGTACTGATGTAGCGCCGACGTGGCTGAGGTGATTGACCACCCGCTTCTGCAGCTCCTTCAGGCCGACCGGTTTACTGATGTAGTCATCCATGCCCGCTTCCAGGCACCGCTCCCGGTCGCCGGGCATGGCCAGGGCGGTTAGGGCGATGATCGGCAGTCGGGCAAAGCCCGGCATGGTGCGTAGCCGCTCGGTAACCTCCAAACCAGTCATCTCTTCCAACTGCACATCCATCAGGATGATATCGGGCCGGCAGTCGCGGGCCAGGGTCAACGCTTCCAAACCGGTGATTGCGGTGATGACCTGGAAGCCCTGATGGGTTAGAAACTCCTCGGTCATGATGCGGTTGGCGTGGTTATCCTCGGCCAGCAGAATGGTGATCTCTTTCAACTGCTCAGGTGGCAGGTAGGCGCTGTCCTGATCCTGGGTGTGGATACCCAGGTCGGTCGGCTCATTCTGGTTGATGTCCCAGGGCAGCGAAACGGTAAAGCGGCTCCCTTTGTTGGGTTCGCTCTCGACCGATACAGCCCCTTTATGCAGCAGCGCCATGCGATTTACCAGGGTCAGCCCAAGGCCGGTGCCACTGTAGCGACGGGTCGCCTCGTTATCGAGCTGCACGAAGGGTTGAAATAGCTGTTCGATCTTCTCTTGGTCAATACCGATGCCCGTGTCCCATACTGTCAGGTGCACCCGGTTGTTGTCCGGGGCGGCTGTCACCTCCAGCCCTATCTGCCCATCGTCAGGGGTGAACTTCACCGCATTACCCAACAGATTGACCAGTAGCTGCTTCAGGCGGCGGCTGTCGCCGTAGACCAGCTTGACCGCCGGGTCGATCTCATATGCTAAATCCTGGTGTTTGCGTTTGGCGGAGGCTTTCACCAAGCGTATGGACGCCTCAACCAACTGCTCGATGGGAATATAGTCGAGCTTAAGCTCCATCTTGCCCGATTCGATCTTGGCTACGTCCAGGATGTCGTTGATCAAGGTGAGCAGATGGCGTGAACTTTCGTCGATGGTCTGCAGGGTTTTGTCCTGGTTCTCGTTGATCGGGCCGTAGAGCTGATCTTTCAGCATTTCTGTCAGGCCGAGAATGGTGGTGAGCGGGGTGCGCAGCTCATGACTCATGGTGGCGAGAAACAGATCTTTTGCCTTCGCTGCTTTGGCCAGCTCCTCATTGGCAAAATTGAGCTCCTTGGTGCGTGCCCGTACCCGTTGGGCGAGCAGGGCCTTCTCCTGATGCAGCTCCTCTTGCGATGCCCGCAGGTTGCTCTGCATGGTCTGGAGCGCCAACAAAAGCTGTCCTACTTCGTCGTTGCCGCCAAGTGGCACCTCACCGGCCAGATCACCCCGTGAAATGCGCATGGCGACCGAGGTGGCCCGTGTGATTGGTATGGCGATCAGCCGGTCGGCCATACTGAGCAGAATAAACACCGTCAGCGAAAGCAGACCGATCACCACCAGAAAGAGCTTCAGTTCGATGGATTTGAGTTGATCGGCTGATTTCTCTAGTCGCAGATCCCTGAATGCCAACGTGGCGCTGACCACCTCGTCGATCAGGTCGGTAGGCCGACGGTCGATACCGCGCACCTGCTTGTCCACAGTGATGTGGGAGAGCTGCTCAGAGCGGTCGTAGAGCAGCAGTGCCTCGCGATATTGATGGCCCAGGGTGTTATGAGCGTTGAGAAAGGTGTTGGCGATCTGAAAGGCCTGGTTGTCTTTCTCAAGGTAGCTGATCAGCTCCTGGGTCCTCCGGCGGGTATGCTCCTCCTCATCAAAGAACTGCTGCAGATATTTGCCATAGAGCGGCTTTTCGTGCCCCCTGAGCAGAATATTCTTCCACTCCTGCACCTGCTTCTTGAAATGGACCTGGGCGGTCAGGGCGGTGGCGACAACCCGTGATGAGTGGTCGCGAATGAGTGCCGCCTCTTGGGTTGCCTGCTTATAGGTGACAGCAGCGTAGTAGCCAACGATCAGATTGATCGCGAGCGCGAGACTGATGGTTAACAGTAGCTTCCAACGGATACTCATCGCTCGGTACTGCCTGTCAAGTGAACATTGGCGGTCATCATAATCCCCGGTAGAGGTTTTACAAACCTTAATTTGCCACTCTTTTGCTGCCGGTCATATTGTAGCGTGTCTGACACTATTCCGTGGCCAAGGTGGGCTTTGCCACCGTCGCTCTCAAGCGGGCTTCCACCCGGGCGGTGTTCACAAAGTTTGGGTCAATGGTCTTCGGGTACAGCTTCCACAGATTGTCCACCTCAATTGCCCGGTTGAGGGCGTGCTGTTCCAGTTCGCTCCGGGTTCGGTCAGATATATGCTGCAAAGTCAGTAGCTGGGGTGCTTGCCAGGCCAGGTAGTCGCTGATTAGTGCATGCTCATAGGCGTCATCCCGGTGTGGACGAATCAGCAACTCGGGAAATGCCCCGGTGGGCAATGTACGTTTGCTCAACTCCTCAAAGTTACTCAGCTCTATTGCCTCGCCCGAACCATCCTGCTGGCGCTCAAACCATTGGGCCAGAGCATGTCCGGCGTTATCGCGGATGATGCTGGTTAAGGCGCTTAGGTGACGGTGCGGATTGGTGTCCTTCGGGTGGGGTGGGCGCTCTTGATCCGCTCTTGGTGATGGAAAATCACCATCGGTGCCCTCAGTGGCCACCCACTTGTGGCTGTTATATAGGCTTATCTGCTCGGGGTTGGCCACACTGTGCAGCAGCGCCAGCGGCATCCGTTGCTGGCCGTCCAGCAGCCAGAGTTCAAAGTTATCCCGCAAAGGGAAGGGCAGTTCGGTGAGTGCGGGCTGTAGTAGAGCGATCACCTCGTCAGCCTTTTTGAACATCAGGGTTAGGTCAAAAAGTGGGTGGGCAGGCACTTGCTCGAGCCCGCTTTTTTTTGTCCAGGTGCCGAAGCGGACATAACGATAGATCGGCTCCCCTTTGCTCTCTCCCCCCCAGAGGTCCTCAGGTTGTTTGACTTTAACCTGAATCTCCCACTGCTCACCCGTGGTGCTGATAGCACGGCAATCGTCAATCTGGATGATCTGAACTACGCCGCGAAAGGGGTTAAGGCGGCGAACGGCGTAGCAGTGTGTGTTGGTGGTCGTACAGATCATCAAGCGGTATTAGAGCATAAAAGTATTAGCAGTATGCGTTAATTTAGGGGGGGTATATGCTACATCATTGCGCTATACGCCGGACGTTGTATCCCAAAAGGATTTTCAACAACAAGGCTTGCAGAGGTATTTCCCTTGTAATTAGCTGGTTAATTGTTGCTTGCCTTGTGATAAAAAACGGCTGTTCAGGTGATTCATGTTAACAGGCCGTTATCATATACTCGTTAAGAATATGTCGCCTTTCATAAATAGTAAATGTCTTGAAATAAAAGGCGTTACGACGATAATGTCACTGGATTGATGATAAGTACAAATCAAACAATAGTATCGTCAGGAAGTATAATCGGAGGTTGTGTTGTATATCAGGCATTGTCTTTCAGCGGCAGCCAGTCTGCTGCTTTTGCTCTCCAGTAGCAGTCTAATCGCGGAATCCCCAGCAGAACGGGCCCGAGCCGAAGTCGAAGCGGCAATTCATCTGGAGTCGGATCTGGAGGCGGGTAGGAAGTCTTTTATGATCTGTACTGTCTGCCATCGCCCCGAGGGCTGGGGGACAGAGGATGGCATCTATCCCCAGATTGCCGGTCAGCTCCCCGGCGTTATCATCAAACAATTGGCGGATATCCGTGCCCGCAATCGCGATAACCCCACCATGCTGCCTTTCACCTCGCCACAACTGCTGGGGGGCGTACAAGAGATCGCTAACGTAGCCGCCTATATTTCGCAACTACCGATGGCTCCAGTTAACGGTGTTGGCCCAGGCATAGACCTGGCGCTGGGAGAACAACTGTACAAAGACAACTGCGTCGATTGCCATGGTGACCAAGGCCAGGGTGATGAGGAGGACCATATTCCCCTGATTCAAGGTCAGCACTACCACTACCTGCTCAGGCAGTTCCAGTGGATCAAAATGGGCAAGCGCCGTAACGCCGACCAGAAAATGGTTAAGCAGATCCAGCGATTCAGTGGTCGCGATATTTCCGCAGTGTTGGATTATGCTTCCCGCCTGAAGCCACCTGTGGAGAAGTTGGCAACGCCGAATTGGCAGAATCCGGATTTTCCCAACTACTACCGTGCTACGCCGGTACCGCCTAGGAGGCATAGGTAGTTTTTGGTATCTAGTTGAAATCAAGAACGGGGCCTTTTGGCCCCATTCTTATTTGAGGTATCGAACGGGGTGTTAATAGCCACTTAAGCTTTGCTAACAAATTATCAACTGGTGTTACGGGCTTTTGCTGTGAAAAAGCCTCTCATGGATTTTAAATTTGTCTTACATATTCGTTTATATAAAGGTGACAGTCTCCCCATTTTTAGGTCCACCGGGAGACCGCCAGAGAAAGTGCGCTAGATTTCTACGCAATCCAGGTACTTAATATTGGGTGGTGATTTTAGATAAGAAACTAACTCATCCATGACCCCATTCTCTGCTATTGCCTTGATGTAGCTTTGGTGATGCTCAACCGATAACCACTCTTCTGCAAACATCAATGTCCCAGTCGCTTGATCCATAAGCACTTTCACACTTAAACAACCTGGAAAGCCCCTTACGGCGGGCAAATTGGCCTCCAGAAATGGCATCAATCGATCTAAAGCTCCTTGATTTACCGTCGACTCTAGAATTACCTTTTTACTCATTAATTTATCTCCAATAAATGTAAATGAACGGAGATAAATATAGGTGCTAGGTGTACCCCAAACTACCAAGAAATCGTCAGAAATACGGTTTTCTAGTCAGTTTTTCATTTTTCTTAACTGGCGCGGTGTCACTCCATATTTCTTCTTGAATGCAGATATAAAGTGGGAGACATTTGCGTAGCCGGTGGCCGTTGCAGCACTTGTAACGGATATTTGACTTTCAGTAAGGAGCGAGTAAGCATGACTCATACGGCGATCAATAAGCCATTGTTTTGGTGTGGTTCCATATATAGACTTAAATTCCCTGTTAAACGAAGAAAGACTACGTCCTGATAGCGACGCGAGTTCTTTTGCGCTCAATTCTGAAACGCCATATTGATCCATAAGACGTTTTATATTTCGCTTGGCATTCCCTTGCTGGATTGCGAGCAAGCACTGTTTTAGCCTATCGTCACCATGAAGATCAATTAAATAGAGTAGCTCCAACAGCTTTAAATTAAGCAATTCTGATGAATTCTTGATAGATTTATAAACAGATGTTAGAGAGCTAAAGTATTCGCTCACGATGGAATTTGTTTTGAGCTTAAAAATCGCTTTCTCATTAGAGATTCTTTCTGTAGTTTTATCTTCACCAGAAAGGAACTTCGCTAAAACTTCTGTACCGAAAAATAACAGGTGAGCTTTTAATCCGCCACCAGTATGGAAATAGTCTGAATGTAGCACTAATCCTTTAGGTAGAAATATGGCTTCACCTGATTCAATTGTGAATGACTCATTGTTAAACGTGGTGATAATTTCTTTTCCGGATTCAATATAGACCACACAAGGAACTTGCGTATTGAACTCCACATTGACCAAGTTCTTTTCCAGGTCCTTGAAGAATATAGAGGAGTCACCGTTAAACAATACGGGCTTTACGTCACGCATTCTAAATAGCGCAAAAGGGATGTAAAGAACATTGTCTACACAGTGCTGTGCCAACCCTATCTTATCGTTCATAAAACTTTATCTCTATTAACCAGGGAACATGTAATAACTAACTGGTACAGTACGTTCTCTTGCTGGTCCTCTAACCTTAAAACAGACTCGGCTATTACTCAATGCAACCATCAAGCGGTGCTATAGTCATTAGATTATTGAAACGGGCCGGCTTCAAAGAATCAAGGTGCTGTAAATTAACGAAAACAATGAAGGTTTCAGTGTCCTCGGTACTTCCGAACGGATATAATGTTGTACCTGCTGGAAGTTTGCCGACTCTGTTAGGACTAGATTGAATGGAAAGTGTTTTAGCCAGGACAACCGGGTTAGATTCAAGCAAATATCATTTATAGAAAGCCCACCGAGGAAAAATCACACTAGGACCAGCAATATTAATACGATTGCTCTCACTTACTTCTCCTGTATTTATCAAAAAGCTCTATGGTGCAAACAAACCGAAGCCAACATTAAAAAATGCTTCATTAGCCGGCGCAGCTTGTGCTGAGTCCTACGCCAAAGGCGCAAAGGCAATTGATTTGTTAGGTATTTTTCCACCTTAAGTTAGCTCTTCTAATACAGATTCGTAGCCATTTAAATCCTTGGATTGCATCTAGAAGGAGCCTCCCATCGATTTACACTGCAACTAAAACAGTTAGATAGGCAGGCTCTTGCATAACGGGGTTATACAGGCTCTCCATATCTCTGTTGGTAATCTGGTTGTTTTTTGAATTGAGAACCTATTTAAATAGTGATCAGGCTGCGTTGCAGGTAAATCAGAAATATAGATCTGGGTATTAATAGTTTTCTTGGCTAAAAAGCCGAGAGTATTCTTCTGTTTGATTAAACTTGTCGTTACTCTCTATTGAAAGTTAAACAGTTATTTTTGTTGGAGGTATATACAAAATTTTGCGCATGTAGCCAACTGTCTGATTGTTCTGGGCAATATTCGTACTTGATATGATTTATATATCTCTGAACTCCGTAATGTATTAGTTGAGGTATGATAAAGATAGATGCAACAAAGGCTGCTCCTATGAATGAGGCTTTTTTGTTGAATGAGGGTGATATTTTTTTCTCTAAGATTTCATGGACAAGAAAGTAAGTTAGTAGTCCGGAGGTTGAGCCAACGCCGAACATATACATAGCCCCTTTGTTGAAAACTACAAAACTGGCATGCTCATAAATATTTACAGATAATTGGAAAATATAATATCCAAATACTGCTAAGGCCCCTATAGCGATTAAAAAGAAAAGACCAACAATCAAGATCCGTAAAATAGGGGTTTTTTTTGACGGGGGGTGCATATTAGTAAACTCTTGGTCCACCGACTGGTATATATTTGCGCAAATAACGATGAGATTCTCTTACAATAGTCTTTTTGGCACTTTCAATCGCGTAGTCTATTGTAGAATTGATAGCTTCATTTGCGGAATTCTTTATTCTTTCAGCCTGTTCTTGTATGTAAGCTTGAATATTGTTTCCCAATTCATCCAGCCCCTCAATTACTTTTTTGGGGAGGATTATAGTCAACAAGTGGATTTGATGTCTGCTCTAATGTTGGTCGAGTGGAAAGTCCACCAGACATAAAAAAGCAGGCATCGTGTCTGCTTTGAATTTTGGATCTTTAGTTACCTTCTTGTAGTACTGATTCAGGACGACATCCCTTTCGCCCGTTCGGCAAGTTTCCTTTGTCCACCGGACAAAGGGACTTGCCTCACCCAAAGATATCGTGGGTGATGTTTTGGAACCAGCTGTGGGCGTAAGCCACTTCGTGCTTGAGCTGCTCAGCGCTGGCATCGCCGGGGGTGAGACCACCGGAGACCTTGACGATCTTGGAGCGGTCTTCAGCCAGGCGGTAGACCGCGGCCACTGAGAAGCCGTAGTCGGCACCGGCGATGGAGTAGCAGGTGTTGACGT
>JAKSCN010000408.1 GCA_022360595.1 Chromatiales bacterium | reverse complement strand
TGAAAAATAGAAAAGTAAACCGATCAGTGTGAAATTGAACGAGAGAAGTAGATTGAGAGTGTCATGAAACAGATACGCATACTGAGCGAGCGCAAAAGGGCGGCTATTGTGGAAGCGGCCATTACCGAGTTTCTGAACAAGGGTTTTCAGGCAACCAGCATGGATGGGCTCTCCGCACGGGCCGGCGTATCCAAACGTACGGTCTATAACCACTTTCCCAGTAAAGAGGCCCTGTTCGAGGAGATGGCCAAGGAACTCTTCGATTACAAAACCGAAATGACCGAGATCGCCTATGAGCCCGAGCGTACTCTGGCCTCACAGCTACGCGAGTTGGCGCTCAACGAACTTGAACTACTGCGCTCAGAACGGTTTCGGAGTCTGGTCAAGGTGATGCTTGCAGAGTGTATTCGTTCCCCCGAACTGACGGCTAAAGCGGTGGGGCAGATGAATGAGCACGAACAGGAGCAGGGGCTGGGTGTTTGGATTAAAGCGGCGATCTCGGATGGTAGATTGAAAAATGTCGATGCCAGCTATGCCGCAGAACAGTTTATCGCGCTCATCAAGGCCCATGCGTTTTGGCCTCAATTATTGATGGGGGTGTCTTCCCCAAATGAACAAGAGTGTCAGCGGATCGTAGAAGATGCCGTCGGTATGTTTTTATCCTACTACCAAGTTGATTGAGGGGTGCATTGCCCTATAAATCAAATCATTTCAACTCATCTGCGCATTAAACCGGTTCCAACAGGCCTTAGTTTATTGGAACCGGTTTGACTTTGCTGATTTACTTACTGTTACTGTCCAGATGGTGCCTGCCGACGCTCCTTCAGCATCTCCCGTAACTCAGCCCGATGCTGTTTGACTAACTCTTGATACTCACTGAACTGCTGATCGGTCAAGATCTGGTTCATCGCCTCATCGCGCTCTTTTGCTATCTGCCGTAGCCCTTTTAGCTGCCCCAAACGTTGGCTCTGCCCTGTTTGTCGTAATGCCTGAATTTTCTCAATGAACTGCTGATTAATTTCGTGAGTCCGACTAGTTTGATCGGTATTTAGCGACAGCTCATCAACCATCTGCTCGGTTATAAGTTCGCTCAACTCCTCAGCATTCTGTGCGGCCATATCGTTGGCGGCCAGTAGCGTGCTGACAGTCAACAAGCCGAGCATCAGCAATCTACGTGACCACCCTTTTACATTAGAAAGTACAAGTGATTTGAACATCATCATTCTCCAATCTTCAACATTAAAAATAGTACCCACACTACCGACAGGCCACTGAATTACCCGCAGCATCGGTACAGCTCGCTTCACGCACCCACTGACCATCCTGCTGCTCTATTTGTGATTGATAAGTCTTGCCGGAGGCGCTCTCTGCACTCACAGTGCGACTGCCAGTCACATTGCCGTCGCTGCCACGCTGCAAATTACTGTTTGATGCATAAGCGCCGCCTTCTGCTCCATTGATTTCACGTCTCTTGTTTTTGAAGGCAGAACCATCATCGCTGTGCCCTTTCTCTACAACCTTATAGCCGCTTGAGCCTTCTGGTCCGCGAAAAGCCTTGGTGTTTCGATGGTACGCATTACCTTCTCCATCGGTAACGGTCTTTTGTCGTGACCAACGTCCACCACCATCTTCACCCTGATAGACGCGTCGGCTACTGGCGCCACTCACACCACTCTCAGTGGAAAATGCACGATGTTTAGTCGCAGCCCGGCCATGGTCACCGGCCACAACCTTGCCGCGCACCACACCGCCGGCTGAGGTGATGTCAACACCGGTTGCAACCAACGCGCCAATCACGAGTGCGGCGGCGTATCTTTTTAAATAGTGGTTCCTCATCTCATTCACCTGGATTAGTTTGCTGAAGTAACTGCGGGAGGTTATCCCCGGTACGGTTAATACTGTAGAGAAAACAGTGCTAGAGTGGTGTTAGGCGGGTGTAATTCTTTTGTTAAGAAAATGTAAATGCTCTAGGCAGATACAACGTAACTTGTAAAATGGCAGCACATGAACAGGCGTGAATACAACAACTTACTGCTGATAGAGGATGACCCTGAAGTCAGCGAAATGCTCACCGAATATCTCCATTCCGAGGGGTTTAATGTCAGTAGTGCAGCAGACGGCCAAACTGGCCTCGATAGCGCGCTGGCCCAACCGCATCCTGACTTGATTATCCTTGATGTCATGCTCCCCCGGCTCGATGGTTTCGAAGTATTGCGCCGCCTACGTGCCGTATCCCCAACACCCGTGTTGATGTTGACTGCACGGTGTGACGATATCGATAGGATACTCGGTCTGGAACTGGGTGCCGATGACTACCTGCCCAAACCCTTCAACCCGCGGGAACTGGTGGCTCGCATACGCGCCATTCTGCGTCGGGTCCAAGACCGTAAAGAAGAGACTGCCCATACACTGCAGCTTGGACAGCTATCCCTATCAACCGCAACACGGGAGGTGACCATTGGCGACCAGCCAGTCGAGTTAACGCTCTCCGAATTTAATGTCCTGCATACGCTGCTGCTTAACCAAGACAAAGTGATCAGCAAGCAGCAGTTATCCCTGGAAGCACTGGGCCGACCGCTGGAGGTGTATGACCGCAGCCTCGATGTGCATGTCAGCCACCTGCGCAAGAAACTGGGGAAATCCGGTGTCAGCATCCGTACAGTACGTGCGGTTGGTTATCGTATAGAGGCTGACTGATGGGCAGGCTGTTTTGGAAAATCTTCCTCTGGTTTCTTGCGGTGCTGTTGTTACTCATTGCTACACTGCTGTGGAACCTGCGCTATAGCAGCAACCTGAACGGTGAGCACGACACCATTCTGAGTCGCGCACTGAACCAACGCCTGGATGCCGTCGCCGCTATCATGCAATACGGCGGGCCCGATGCGGTGAGTGACTTCCTGCGTAGCAGCACGCCAACACCACTGCGCCTATGGGTGCTGGATGAAAACAACAAAGACCTGCTCGGTAGACGTTATCCCCTCAGGCTGCGTCTGATAGATCCGGCACAACTCATCAGCCGTGAGGTAAAAGATGCAACAGGCAAAACATATCGACTGGTAATCTTTCGCCCCATCGTTATCGAACGCCGCTGGCTCGGTACATCCAATACACCAAACAATGCAACATGGCCTTCGCTTTTAATTATCTTAGTGAGCAGTGCTCTAGCCTGTGCCTGGCTAGCCTGGTATATCAGCCGACCGGTGCGCCTGCTACGCGAAGCAGCCCAAGCCTTAACCACCGGCGAAACCAAAACATCCATTACCCAAAAACTGGGACGACGACGTGATGAACTTACCGACCTGGCTGCCGAATTCGACCACATGGCCGCCGTACTGGATGCCAACCAACAGACACTGCGTCAACTGCTGAATGACGTTTCACATGAACTGCGCTCACCGCTGACAAGGCTGCGCTTACAAGTGGGCCTGCTTGAACAGGGCGGGCAGTCTATAAGTTCAGAACAGTTAGCACGCATGGACCGAGAACTATCGCGCCTGGACGATCTTGTTAATCAAGTCCTGACCATGGCGCGTATGGAGGCCGACGTAAGCTACCAACTGACAGACTATGTCGATCTAGTCGCCTTGCTCCAAGACCTTGTTAACGACATCAGCCTAGAGGCTGAATCAAAGAATGTTACCCTAACAGGCACTTCAGAACTGGATGAACTCATCTTACCTGCAAACCAAGAACTCCTGCGCCGAGCTTTGGAAAACGTTCTGCGAAATGCGGTGCACCATACACCACCTGGTAAAGCTATAACAGCGTACCTGAGTGGCGATGCTGATCACTGCGAAATTAGGATTCACGACAGTGGTCCTGGTATAGAACCTGACAAGCTGGACAAGATTTTCCAACCTTTCTTTCGCGCAGACAACTCACGCAGCCACAATGGTGGTTATGGTTTAGGGCTGGCTATTGCGCAACGTGCAATACGCCTACACCACGGCGAAGTTAGTGCTCACAAT
>JAKSCN010000446.1 GCA_022360595.1 Chromatiales bacterium | reverse complement strand
TTATGAACCATCTTCGATTCGGCCGTCAACACTTTTTTCAAGTTTTGTCGGCCGCTTGAGGTGCGTGACTTGCGTCTCTCTCCTCAAGCGAGGCGGCGTATTCTACTCGCTTCCTCCGTCAGGTCAAGCACTAATTTTTAGTGCCTGCCCCGCGGCGAAAACCGCCTCTTTCCCTTCCCGACCAGACCGCTCTTTCAAGCAATCCCCCGTCAGGAAGCAGCGCATTATACGCACTATCTTTTGCGGCGCAACAACTATTTTACATTTTTGTTGCACCACTATTATTAGACCGCTTTTAGCCTATTATGACTTTAGCAAAACGACGCTTACCTACCTGAAATATTGCATTCATTCCAGACCGGCAAAGCAAGCCTTTATCTTCTACACGCTCACCATCAATCTTGACCGCGCCCTGCTTGATCATACGAAAGGCCTCGGAGGTGCTGGCAACCAAGCCCGCGTCCTTGAGTAGGTTGGCGATTGGTAGGCCATCACCCGATGCCTGGAGATTAAATTCCGGCATATCATCGGGCATCGCCCCCTTTCTAAACCGAGCAACGAAGTTTTCATTGGCTTTTTCTGCATCCGCTTTTGAGTGGAAGCGCTCTACCAACTCCATAGCGAGCTGCACTTTGGCGTCGCGGGGATTCAGCCCTTCAGTGACCTGTCGCCGTAACGCGTTGATGTCTGCCATGCTTCGAAAACTCAGCAGTTCGTAGTAGCGCCACATCAGATCATCAGAAATCGACATGATCTTACCGAACATCTCATCCGGTTTATCCGCAATCCCAACATAGTTGTTAAGCGATTTGGACATCTTTTGGACGCCATCCAGCCCCTCCAGAATGGGCATGGTGAGCGCTACCTGCGGCTCCTGCCCGTAGCTCTCCTGGAGCTGACGCCCAACCAACAAATTAAACTTCTGATCCGTACCACCCAGCTCGACATCTGCCTTCATCGCCACCGAATCGTAACCCTGCACTAAGGGGTAGAGGAACTCATGAATTGAGATGGACTGCCCACCTTTGTAGCGCTTGTTGAAATCGTCACGCTCCAGCATCCGCGCCACCGTATGCTTGGCCGCCAACTGAATCATATCGGCAGCACTCATCTCCCCCATCCAAGTAGAATTGAAATAGACGGTGGTCTTTTGAGCATCAAGAATCTTGAATACCTGATGCTCATAGGTCTTGGCGTTCTCCAGCACCTCTTCACGAGTCAGCGCCGGACGCGTTGCGCTCTTACCGGTAGGGTCGCCGATCATGGCGGTGAAATCACCAATCAGGAACATTACCTCGTGGCCCAGTTCCTGGAACTGACGCAGTTTATTAATAAGTACGGTGTGCCCCAGATGCAGATCAGGTGCGGTAGGATCAAATCCCGCTTTGATACGCAGGGGTTTACCACGCTCCAATTTCTTAATTAGAGTATCTTCCAACAAGATTTCATCGGCGCCACGCCGAATGATTTCCATTGCCTCAGTGACTGAAGCCATGACACACCTCTCAGATCCAGTATTCTCAAGGCCGCACAATTTACAGGATGCTCCGAAAAAAAGTAACCGCCCACAGAAAATTGCTCGAATAGTAGGGCAAAATTGCTTTGTACAAATCTGACAATTTTGAGTATTGTGCATCTGGTTTTTACTAGTATTTACTTGCACTCTGAGTAATAATTATTTGAATTTTCCAGGGATTAGCGCCAGCTCATGATAAAAGACTATAAGTCCCAGTATGCCTATGGCGATCTTGATGGCCATAAACGCCATCCCAAGCTTGTTCTTTTCGCCCTTTTTTTCCTGGCACTAGCCGCAACAGCAGTCTATGCATCATTCCAGATACTGGACAGCCAACAGGACGCTGCTCAAACCGCGAATACCTTAGTTTTAGCGCCCGCTAATGCAGCCGAACCTGCTCCTGTACCTGCGTCTGAGACACCGATTAAGCAGAAGCGCATTGTCAGCCTGCCGCTACCGGGGTTGAAACACACTCCAGAAGAGAGAAAAGAGAGCATCCCACAACCGGCTAATCCAACCACACTAGAAACAAACCAGCCGATTACTTCAGCAAAGATCGCGGAAGAAGCCCCCGTAGCTGACTCCACTGAGCCGGTGGACGCCACAGAGCAGGCGGCAGCGCCTGTATCCACTACCAAAGAGTCGGCAACCAATGAATCAGTCAATGATCAGGCCACTTCAACCGAGGTAGTCGATGCGAGTGATGAAGCCAACCATAACTGGGTCGAAGAGAAAGTTAGATCCGGTGACTCGCTGGCCCGCATCTTTTCGCGCCTGAATCTCTCCTCTACCCTGCTGCACAACATAGTCAACAGCAGCAAAGAGGCGAAAGAGTTGGCCAACATCAAACCCGGCCAAATTTTCAAAATCCGCCTGGACAGTGATGGCTCACTGAGAGAACTGATTCACCAACGCAGCAAAATCAATAGCCTTCAGATCACTGCCGCTGGCGACAGTTACAAAGCCAAAACGATTAACCGAAACCTTGAGACACGCACTGCCGAGATCTCCGGCGTCATAACCAACTCACTGTTTCAGAGCGCCCAGGAAGCGGGCTTATCTGATGATCTGATCATGGATCTCGCCTACATCTTCGGCTGGGACATTGACTTCGCCCTGGAGATTCGTAACGGAGACCGGTTTAGCGTCGTCTATGAAGAGCAGTACCTGGACGGCGAAAAATACCGCAATGGAGCCATTCTGGCGGCCGAATTCATTAACCGCGGTAATCCACACCGCGCCATTCGCTATGAGGATGAGGAGGGCTACGCCAACTACTTTTCACCCGATGGTAAAAGCATGCGGAAGGCATTTTTACGCGCACCAGTTGATTTCCGCCGCATCTCATCGCGTTTTACCACCGCCCGCTGGCATCCAGTGCTCGGTAAAAAACGCCCCCACCGCGGCGTCGATTATGCCGCCAAAACCGGCACGCCGATCAAGGCCTCTGGAGATGGAAAAATCATCCATTTGGGTCGCAAAGGCGGTTATGGCAAAACGATTATCATTAAGCATGCTAACCGCTATACAACCCTGTACGCCCATATGAACGGCTACAAACGCGGGCTGAAAAAAGGCAGCCGGGTAAAACAGGGACAGGTAATCGGCTACGTGGGTAGCACCGGTATGTCCACAGGCCCGCATCTGCACTACGAATTTCGGGTAAACGGTGTGCACCGCAACCCGCTGACAGTAAAACTGCCCGCGGCGCTGCCTATAGAGAAGAAATACCGCAACGACTTCATGAAAAAGAGCAAGCCACTATTGGCGCGGCTGGACAGCATCTCCAGCACCATGGTAGCGGAAGCCAAGACCGACCCCTGAAAATGTATGAAGGCCTTTATATCGGCTTAATGTCCGGCACCAGCATCGATGCCATCGATGCTGTGCTGGTCGAAGTTGGCGACAATTACTGCCAATTCATCGCTCACTATCAACAGAGCTGGCCTGACACCCTACAGCAGCAGATACGCGCGCTCACCCACCCAGGCCAGAATGAGATCGACCAACTGGGTGTTGTCGATATCCTGGTCGCCGAACAGTTTGCCACTGCCGCCATCGCACTGCTTGATCAGCAACAACTGTCTGCTGAGCAGATCATCGCTATCGGCTCACATGGCCAGACCATTCGCCACCGCCCGGAGCATGAGCGGGCCTTTACTCTCCAGATAGGCGACCCAAACCAGATCGCGGAGCTGACCAGCATCATGGTGGTTGGTGATTTTCGGCGTCGGGATATGGCTGCCGGCGGCCAAGGTGCACCACTGGCGCCAGCCTTCCATGCAGCACAGTTTGCCAGCGACAGTGAAGACCGTGTGGCGCTCAATCTGGGGGGCATAGCCAACATCACCGTGATTCCGGCGGGCAGCGCCGATCAAAGTATCGGTTTTGATACCGGCACAGCCAACACCTTGATGGATCTTTGGACACACCAACACCTCAACACCCGCTATGACGAAAATGGTGAATGGGCAAAATCTGGCGTACCAGACACAGCACTGTTAGGACACCTGCTGACAGACTCCTACTTTTCCAGGCCTGCCCCTAAAAGCACCGGAACAGAGTACTTCAGTCGATTATGGTTGGCA
>JAKSCN010000206.1 GCA_022360595.1 Chromatiales bacterium | reverse complement strand
CTGCTCACCTATGAGGAGTTCGTGCGGGATCAGCAAGCATTTCTCGACAAGCTGACGCAGTTTATCGGCATCGAAAATCCAGGCGTCCCCCTGCGTTCCGAAAATGCCACCGTGCTGGGGCCGACCGGCATGGAGGTGAGCCGCCTGTTGAATCATCTGTTCCGCAGCAACCTCAATCATGGGGGTATGCTGCCCAGCCCTCTGTTGAACAACAGTGCAAACGGGAGGCGGAGGCTGCGACCGGTATCGGTGCTGCATGAGAAGTGGCCCGGGCGACGACCCACCGGTCGCAACGGCCCCCTTTTTGAGGTGGGGCAGGAGATCCTCGACATGGTCAAGGAGGACAATGTCGGGCTGGACCACTGTTATGGGCTGGGGCTTGACCTGTATGGGTATTATTGAGTGGCCAAGCCATTGTTGCGCCTGCCGCTGGGAGATCGAGCATGCGACTCGGTAGTTTCGATAGTGGAGAACGGAGTGGCTTACAGCCTACCTTGACCGGTATCGTGCTGGCACTGGGGCTGTTTGGTGCTGTAGTGGCGGGCTATGGTGTGGCAAACGGCAATCTGATCCTGGGAGCGGTGCCGGTGGCGCTGGCCTGTGTGCTGCTGCTTAGTATTTATCCAACCCTGATTCTGTGGCTTACCCTGGCTGTTGGACTGGTCGCCGCGGGGTTGGCCAAGTTGTATTTCCCCGCACTGGCTGAAATCCGCTGGTTGGTGATCCCGTTGGGAGCGCTTTTGGTTTTGCATGTTCTCATTGGGTTCTTTGCATCGAACTGGGAGCGGGCTGGGCGCTCCACCATGCCGCCTATCCTGGGATGGGGTGGGGCAGTGGTGGCTGTAGCGCTGTTGGCCACGCTGGTCAATACGCCGGAGCCGTTGCAATTGGCCCGAGGGCTCAAGGGCTATTTTCAGATGTGGGGTGTGCTTTTGGCCCTGGCGCTCCTTGTCTGGCCGAACCAGCTGATGCGCAGACAACTGCCCCGGGCCCTCTTGGTTGTCGCGCTGCTCCAGCTACCGTTTGTCTTACATCAATATCTGGTGCTGGTCCCGCAGCGTGCGGTCCTGGAGGTTAAAGGTCTGGTGCCGTTTGACGTTATTGCCGGGACCTTTGGCGCCCAGCAATTGGGTGGTGGGGCCAACGCCATGCTGGCGATTTTTATGTTCGTGGTGTTGGCGGGACTGACCGGCCTCTGGCAGACGAAGGTGTTGTCGGGAAAATGGCTGGTGCTTCTGGGTGTGTTGTTGTTGGCGCCGATGTTTGTGAATGGCGCCAAGGTCTCGCTGGTATTCGCCCTGACTCTGTTTCTGGTTATGTTTGGCAAGGATGTCGTGGCCAGGCCGGGGAGATTTGCCATGATTGCAAGCGTGGTTACAGTTACCTTAGTGGCCATGCTCTTTGTCTATAGCGTGGGCATCGATAACCGCCGAGTGGAAAACTGGTCGGGTGTGGTTGCTGATATCTACCAGAGGAATGTGGAAGCCGATCAGGAGAACCGTGGAACCTTTACCCGAGGGGGCGCGTTGCGCTATTGGGGTGAGCAGCACATCCCTGCTGATCCGTTCGGTGCATTGCTTGGGCACGGCCTGTACGAGTCACGCCACAGTGATGGTGGAGTAGACCTTTGGGATGTTTCCGATCCGAGTCTGGGCATTAAAAATACAGCGGTTTCGGCAATACTCTGGGATACCGGGCTATTGGGACTGGCTACGGTGTTTGGTCTCATCATCTCGGCCTATCTTACCGCCGGCCGGCTGGCACACTATTATCGGTACGATCCATGGATGGCGGGGCTGTTTCTGGGAGTAAAAGCCGCCATGGTGATCATATTTGTGAGCCTTTGGGCCAAGAGCTATTTTGGCTACCATATTGCCTACCAGACCATGCTTGTGGTGCTGCTGGGATGGCTGGCCTACTGGGATCGGCAAAGCCGGGGTTCCCGCATTGAGTGAGAACATTCGTTCGCAAATACAACATTAATGAACTGATTACAGCCAGATCAGCTTGATCATCAACAGCGCCGTCACGGCTACAATGAGATAGACCCCAAAGCCGGCCCGGGTGTAATCGGTGTAGCGGTAACCGCCTGCGCCCATGACCATCAAATTGGTCTGATAGCCGATGGGGGTGAGAAAACTTGCTGAGGCGGCGATGGCTACCGTAACGGCGAAAGCCTCCGGTGGTAGCCCCAGTTCCTGGGCGGCGGCCAGGCCAACCCCTACCATCAGGGCGGCAGCGGCATTGTTGGTGATCAGTTCGGTAAGGAGACTGGTGGCCAGGTAAAGCATCGCTACAACCCCAATCGGCCCGACTAGCTCTGCCTGTTGTGTTACCCAGTGGGCCGCGACAGCGGCCAAGCCGGTGCTCTCTATCGCTTGGCCCAGACCGAGGGCGGCGGCGATGACAATCAGAATGGGGACATCCACTGCCCGGCGGGCGTCCCGTCCCCGCAGGCAGCCCGTCACGATCATAGCCAATGCGCCAATGAAGGCGGTGGTGACAATGTCCGCAACCTCAAACGCGGCCAGCATCACCACGCCCAGCAGAATAGCCAGCGCCAGTGGTGCCTTGGCAGTCTGGAAGCGGGGCGTGCGAGGCTGTCGTGGCGCCACCAGATAGAACTCATCCCGGTCCTGGTTCCAGCGCCTGTCGAATTCGCTATCCGCTTCCACTAACAGCAGATCGCCGGCTTTGATCGGCACCCGGCCCAGTGGTTCATCGATGGTGGTTGCGCGACGGTATATGCCCAGCACCACTCCCTGATAGCGCTCTCGGAAGCAGACCTCTTTCAGGCTTTTGCCCACCAGATTCGATGACGCCGAGACCACTGCTTCATACAGGGGCATCCAACTCTGGTCGTCATCCACCGGGCATTGTCGAACCCGTGAAAGGCCTGGTTGCTCGAGTAATCTCTCCAGCACCGAGATGCTGCCGATAAACGTCAATACGTCACCTGCATGCAGATGAGTCCCTGGGGACACGGGCAGTAGCTCCTTATTCCGCCGCAGGTGGGCAAGATAGGCATCCTTCAGATCCCGCAGACCGGCCTGTTCCAAAGCTTGGCCGATAAAAGGGGAGTCATCAGCCACCCGCAGCTCAAAGATGCAGTCCCGGAGTCCTTCGTCGAACCATTGGCCAGTCTGGTCGTGATCCGGCAGCAGGCGGTGTCCAACGAGGGCAAAGTAAGCGGTTGCCGCCAATGCGGCCGGTACGCCGATCCAGGCCAGGTCGAACAGCCCCAACCCGGAATAACCTGCCGCCTCCATCACTCCGACTACCAGGAGATTGGTGGAGGTGCCGATCAGGGTACACATGCCGCCCAGAATGGCGCCGAACGATAGCGGTATCATCAGCTTCGATGCCGGTACGCCGCTCTTATCGCACCAGGCCCGAATCTGCGGTATGAGCATTGCTACGATGGGCGTGTTGTTAAGAAAAGCCGACAGCGAGGCTGTGGTCAGCATCAGGCGGGTGGTGACAGCCGGTAGATTCGATGAGCGGGGAAACAACAGCTTCTCCGTGAATTGCAGGGCGCCGGTGTTCTGCACTCCCGTAGCCACTACAAACAACGCCCCTATCGCCACCACCGCCTTGTTGGATAGACCCAAAAAGGCCTCCTCCGGTGATAGGATTCCGAATAACAATAGCAGACCGAGGCAACCAAGAAGGATCAGATGAGGACGCGCCACTTCCTTGATGAGGGCAACCAACATCAAAATTACAATACTGAGAGTGACCCATGCCTCCCAACCCAATTCCGTCACCATACTGTCCCCTCCATCAAATCAGGCAACAGAGCGATCGGTAGGCCCACTTGGGGTGGTTTATTGTTCGAACTGTCACCTATGCCTCTGTGATTTAGGCTTGATAACAATGGTGTTGGCGGGTGTACCCAAACACTGCCTTCTCCCCATTGATTATGCAGAGACTCTTTAAAAGTTTAGGAAAGTTCCAGCATTTCATCTATATCGGCAATCTTCAGTTAGGGCGTGCCCCTGGGTATCCTCGGAAACTTTGCGAGTTATAGCTAAATGCTCTAAAAAGGAAGTCACTTGGATCGCTTTGCAATCACACGGATGTTTTTCGGAATGGAAAGACAAAAAACGGCTAATTCAGGGCAAATAACTCTTTTCGGTATTCGGAGACTAATCAGAAATTTGTATGGAAATTAGATGCTTTCTGTAAATATCAGGGGGGTAATCTGTTTTTGGGATCTTTAACGGTCTTATCAATCATTTCGTAGCTTGATGCTACAGTCGGGTGTTCGATTCTAAGGGACTTGGATTCCAACATCCAGAGGTCCCGATCGAGACGGCTCCCCTGTAATTTACAGTTTAATCTTTGGCAAGCAGGTTTGATTTGGCTTTGTTGCTTACACGATGGTAAATAAACCAGGCGCCCCATAAGAATAACGAAAGCCCGATAGCGGCGAATATCGCGGGCTTTGGATTTTCAATGGAACTGATAGAGCCGGCGTAAGTGGCAATCAGGATATAAGGCACCGAACTGATCATCCACGCCAATAAAAACTTGCTGAAATTCATGCGTGTCATTCCAGAAAGGCAGGCTGTCACCTCCGGCAAAATAGGCATGGCCCTGGATAACAGTATCATCATAAAACCGTGGTTCTGAAAAGCCACGATTGCGTCATTCCGTTTGCCTTCGTCTTTCACTAGGAAACCAAGAATGGCATCCCCGTAGTACCGGCTTAATGTGTAACCACAAATACCCGCCAGTATAACGCCACTTAATGCTGAAACGGCACCATAGGTATGACCGAGAAAATAGCCTGACAGGATAGTGACCGTTAAAGTCGGTACCGCTATGAACAGGTCGGCAAACAGAAGCAAGGCGACCAGCGTGCCCACATAGATGGGTGATAATTCCCTGGCCTGTATCAACCAACCTTCAATCTGTTCGACGGTTAAAACTCCGGTAAACTTGATCAGCAGGAAAGTTGCTGCAAAACAGGCCGCAATAATCAGAAAAACTTTTATTAAGGGTTTCATTACGGGCTCTCCTCATGGATACAGGACTGAAATTTCCAGTCCATGCCTGAACTGCTCTTTTGATAACTTTGAATATTTATATTTGGGTGGGCCGGTCAATCCAATCTTTTGATCATTGGAAAACCCCAGGCCTTCCTTCGGGTATATTCCTGTCCAGTTTTTGGTGACCTTTCCGTCCTTGTTTTCATCATGCAGCACCTTGACTGCCAACTCTTCCATGGTTACCTCGAAGGTAAACTCCATGACGGGTTGCAGTACATCTTGGGCTTTATAAAAAACGGCTTTCCCGTGGTCTTTGGGAAACCCCTCTTTGCCAAAGACCATAACAAGGATTTGTCCTCCCCGCTCAACATCTATGCTATTCACTTTTACTTTGAATTCAGTTGCGACTGAACTGTTGACTGTGAACATCATTGAACTCCATAAGATAATTAACAATGTTTTCATCAAACCTTTCCCTAATACTTTTTCATGATTTTCTGTGCCATTGATGGCGCCAGGCGCAGTAAAAGCCTCAGCAGTTTTACCTTGCCAATATCATTGTCTTGAATATCATGTTTGATCCCGTCAATGATATGTATGGCAGCTTGCTCTTCTGTCAGCTTATTCGCGCATCTACCTTTCGTCATGGCCGTATCCACCAGTTCCAGAAAAACCTGCTGTACACTGATATTGGTT
>JAKSCN010000364.1 GCA_022360595.1 Chromatiales bacterium | reverse complement strand
CTGTTGAGCCTGAAAAAGCACCAATCAAGGCACGAGGAGTGCAGTTTGGTCGTTCCAAATAAGCGACGAGTAACGCTGAGTGGTGCTTTTTCAGGCTCAACCGGGCGGGCCAGGGCCATTTTTTGCCCTGCGGCGTTATCAGTCGCTTATGTAGGTTCACTACACGGCGCTCCTTCTGCCTTGCTGGACAAAAAATGGCCTTGGCAGTGATAATCAAATTAGTGTCAACAGGCCCTAGCTGAGTTCTGCCACAGATCACCGTTGTTGTGTTTGCTCGGCCGCTTGCTTGTCTCGCAGCAGTATTTTAAGCAGCGGTGGGTAGAAGCTGATCATAATCAGCGTTGAAAACAGCAGGCCAAACAGTACAATGGTACCCAGTCCGCGATAGAGTTCAGTGCCGGCACCGTTGAAAAATACAATCGGCATCAGACCAAATACTGTGGTCAACATCGACATCATGATAGGCCGCAGGCGAACATCCACAGCGGTTTTGATCGCGTTGGTTACGACCAATCCACGAGCCAGGCCATTACGAACCTGCTCGATCAGGAGAATCGGATTGTTCACAACCGTGCCGATCAGTACCACCATACCCAGCATGGTGATCATGTCCAGTGGCATATGGATGCCCAGCTGGTTCATAAACCACAAGCCCAATATGCCGCCACTGATCCCCATCGGTATGGTCAGCAGAATCAACAGGGGGTAACCCCAGTGATTGAATATCGCCACCATCAATAGATAAGAGAGGGCCACAGCTACCAACAGATTGTCAGACAATGCCTGTCGGGTTGCTTTGAGTTTGTCGGTGGCACCGTCGGAGCGGATAAGCACTCCGGCAGGGGTTTTTCCCTCCTGCTTCAGCTGCGGAATCAGCTGTTGTTCCACTTGTTCGGCAGCTGTTTCCAGGGCGATGCTGCGTGGCGGAATCATGGTCAGAGTAACGGTGCGTTCAGAATTGATACGCTGAATGGTATCGGCGCTGAGTGTTTCCTCAATACGACCCAGGGCCGCGACAGGCACAGTAGCACCGCTTGGGGTGTAAACCGGCAGTTGGGCAATCGCATTCGGACTGTCGATGGTGTTGTCACGGCCGTAAAGGTAGATATCAATCTTATTGTCGTCGAGAAAATAGTCGTCCACATAGGCGCCATCGGAAAAGGCATTGATCAGATAACCGAGACTGTCGGCACCCAGGCCCATCTCCCGGGCTCTTTCCCAGTTGGGGTATATCTCCAGTGAGGGCTGGTTGAGAGAGAGCCCTGGTTCGGCTCTAACCTGGGCAGTAGGAAAGTTCTCCCGCAGCAGACGAAAGGTGTGGAGTGCTGTTTGATAAACCTGCTCCAGATCGGCGCCGGATATATGCAGCTGAATACTACGGCTGCCACCGGAGTTGTCGGAAAAAATTGAACCGCGGTTGGCAAAGGCAATCATGCCGGGCTCGTTACGCATCTGCTGGCTCAGGTTCTGAATCAGTTGTTCTACCGCTTGCGGGGATTGATCGACTGGCACGGCAATATTGAAAATACTGCTGGCGCGTACAACATTCTGGAACAGCTGTAGTTCGAGGTTGGGGGCCGAACCGTTTTCCGTGCTGCTATCGGCTCGCGATGACATGCCTTGGCGTAGACGTTCTGCGACCCTATCCATTTCGCTAAGGCTGTAACCAGGAGGTGGGAACATCATAGCGAAAATTTTGCTCTCTTCTCCTTCGGGCAGGTATTCGGCCTGGGGAGTCAGCTGCAGCATTATCAGCGTACTCCCAGCCAAAACAACAATCAGCACAGAGGTTGAACGTCGTTTGTACGTCAGTACCCAGTTCAAGTAGGCAGCCACTTGGCGTCGGGTCCAGTTGCCAAAAGTGATGAATGGTTTGAAAAACAGTCCACGTTTCCGTTCTGGATTATCCCTGTCCGGTAATCGAGCCATGGCTGAAGGGATAGCTGTTACCGCGACCAGCATCGACATTAAAATGGCTGCAGAAATAGCGATGGCGATATCGGAATAGAGCTGGCCGGCTTCCTCTTCGATCAACAGGATGGGGGTAAAAACAAATACTGTGGTCAGGGTGGAGGCAAGCACGGCAGGCCAGACTTCGCGTACGCCATCCAGTGCTGCCTGTTTATGGCTTTTGCCCTGGGCGCGGTGGCGGAAGATGTTTTCGATCACCACAATGCTGTTGTCCAGAGTCATGCCGATGGCAAAGGCCACTCCGGACAGAGAGATCACATTGAGACTGCGCTCAGCCAGCAACAAGCCTAATAGCGCACCAACAGTGCTGACAGGGACACCCAGGGTTCCCAGCAGGGTGGGTGATACGGAGTGCAGAAACAGGTACAGGATTACGCATGCCAGCAGGCCACCCAGCAACAGGTTTTTTTGCACCACTGAAATTGCATCCCGCACATATTTGACATCATCTGCATTTTTGCGAATTACCAAGCCTTTGTCCTGCAACAGGCCGGTGTTGAGTTCGGCAACAGCCGTATTGAGTTGGTCGTAGATATCCAGCACATTGCTGCCCGGGTTACGGGTGACCGAGAAGACAAAGGCGGGTTTGCCGTTGAGGTAGCCATGGCTGCGCAGTTCCTGATGGCTGAGGCTGACATCGGCGATATCTTTCAGGTAAGTAAAATGGCCATTGCGGTCTGCAATAATGGTGTTTTCCAGGGTTTCGATATTTTGGTAACGGCCCAGGGTGCGAATCTGGTAGCGATGCTTACCGGTTTCGATGTCGCCGCCGGAGGTGTTGCGGTTGTTTTGGCGAATAGCGTTGCGAACCTGATCCAGGGTGATCTGGCGGGCGGCCAGTTTGGCCGGGTCGATATGGATATGAATTTGGTATTCGTTTTGCAAATAGCTGAGCACTTCCGCCACTCCGGCGATGGCGGTTAAACGGCTGCTGATAGTTTTCTCCAGCAACAGTGACAGTTCTGCCCGGCTGGGCAGGGGCGTATTTTCAGCCAGGCTGTCAATGCGGTAGAAGATAAACGGCGACTGACTGGTGGAGGTAGTGTTTAATGTGGGTGGATCGACATTTTCCGGATAGCGGCTGATCTGGGACAAGGCATTGTTCACCCGTAACAGGGCGTCCCGACTGTCGGTCTGTAGGGTGAATTCCAGATTGATACTCGCCGAGCCGGTGCTGGCTACTGAGGTCATCTTCTTTAGACCCTGTAAGCGGCGCAGGTAGCGTTCCTGCTCGATAATGATTTCGGTTTCCACCTCCTGAGGACTGGCGCCGGGCCAGCTGGTTTCCACTGAGATAATCGGACTCTCCATATCCGGGATCATCTGTACCGGTACTTTAATGGTGGCTAAGGCACCGAACAGGCAGAGAATTAACAGGGTGACCGTAACGATGGTACCTCGCTCAATAGCAAACTTAAGCATCTCCGGCCCCCCTATTGTGGACGGACGAAAACCGCCTGGCCGGGGCGCAGGTTTTCGTTGCCTTTGACGACGACCTGATCACCAGTACTCAGGTTCTCGCTGTTTACCAGTACCCATTCACCGAGGCTGTCGCCGATATAAACCTGGGCGGCTTCGACCTGTCCATCCACCAGTTTCCAGACCCAGGCACTGTTTTTACTGCGGCGCAGCAGAGCGTTGCGGTGCAGGCGCAGAGGATAGTTATGGTCTGTCTCCAGCTGCAGGATTACCTGGGCAGCCATACCGGGTATCAGTTGTTGCTGTGGGTTGGCCAGTGGCAACCAGATACGCAGGCTGCGGCTGTTGTCGGCCTGCGGAATAATTCGCGTGATATGGGTACTGAACAGCTGCTGCTGACCCTCAAACAGAGCTCGGGCCCGACTGCCAACTTGAATACGCTGGATAAAAGACTGCGGCAGAGCGGCTTCCAGGTGCAGTTGCTGTTGACTGGTAAGTTCAAAGGCGCTGCTGCCCGGATTTACCCAGGCACCCGCCTCGATAAAGCGCTGGGTGATAACACCGGAAAAGGGGGCGGTAATACGGTGCTGATTGCGCTGGTCGATCAGCCTTTCCCGTTGTGCCCGAGTGCTTTCCAGTGTCGCCTGGGCCTGTGCCAGGGTGGTAACTGCCTGGTCGTAAGTGCCCTGGGGAACCGCCTGGGTTTTCAGCAGCTCGCCTAATCGTTGCATCTCCAGCTGGCGTAGTCGTACTTCAGCCTTGGCGTGCTGAATACTGGCGGTGACTTCATCGATCTGCAGACGTAGGGGGAGGTCGCGTATCTCCACCAACACCTGGCCTTGTTCCACCCGGTCGCCACTTTCAACGTGAATGGTGGCCACATAGCCGGCTACCTGGGTGCCGATACTGACTTGGTGGTCAGGGTAGAGGATGCCGTTCAAAGTCAGCTCCGGGTTGAGGTCTTCAGTGCTGACCTGACTGACTTCCACCAGAGTGGCCTGTTCGGTTTCTGCCGCGCTAAGAGCGAACGACAGACTGATAAGGGCCAGCAGAGTTGCGGCCTGATAAAAGTCGCGG
>JAKSCN010000566.1 GCA_022360595.1 Chromatiales bacterium | reverse complement strand
GAGCATCTCCGGGTCATCAGTCAACGCTTGGGCAATGGCGCCACGGCAGGCAGCCACCGGATCGACATCTGTCGCAATTAGTTTGGCAGCATGTACCAACAGGCGGGTACTGGCGCCCTCTTCCAATCCGCTACCCTTAAGGTTGCGAGTCATACCGGCAAATTTCACTAGACGGCCGGCCAGATCGGCATCCAATCCAGACTCTTTCTGAATAATCTGTGTCTCCAACTCTGGTGCAGGGTAATCGAACTCCAGAGCAATAAAGCGCTGTCGGGTGCTCTGTTTCAGATCTTTTAGAACACTCTGATAACCCGGGTTGTAGGAGATCGCCAGACAGAACTCCTCGGTAGCCTCAATCAGGGTGCCAAGCTTCTCTATCGGCAGCACACGACGATCATCAGCCAGGGGGTGAATCACCACCATGGTGTCTTTACGCGCCTCGACAATCTCATCCAGGTAACAGATGCCACCAGCCCGCACCGCCTGCGCAAGCGGCCCATCAATCCAGATTGTCTCTCCACCCTTTACCAGGTAGCGGCCTACCAGATCTGAAGCGGTCAGATCATCGTGGCAGGAGACGGTGATCAGTGGGCGCTGCAGACGCCAGGCCATATACTCCATAAAGCGTGTTTTGCCACAGCCGGTTGGGCCTTTAAGCAACACCGGGAGGCCATTTTTGTAGGCCGCCTCGAAGATGGCAATTTCGTCACCTACCGGCTGGTAGTAGGGCTCATTCTCGATAAAATATTCATTCAGTTGTTTTGTCATCGACTCCACATTCACCACCTGTATTCAACCTGGGCATGCCGCAACACATCATGATTGTCGTGTACCGGGCTGTTATATTATACCGGCCTCAATTAGCCCGGGCAGCTTGTCTGGCCCGACCGGCGTACCACCGAAGAGATAGCCTTGAAAACTATCACATCCCAGGGTTTTTAAAAATTCATATTGTGCCGAGGTTTCCACACCTTCGGCAACAACACGCAATCTAAGGTTATGCGCCAACGCAACAAGCGTGGAGCAGATTGCCATATCATCGGAGTGATGGGGTATATCTTTAACAAAATAGCGATCGATCTTCAGGCAGTCAACGGGGAGATCTTTCAAATAACTCAGCGAGGAGTAACCAGTGCCAAAATCATCGATAGCGATACCTATGCCAATCTTCTTGGCAGCCGACATGAACTCCGCCGCCTGTATTCGATCTTTGGTCACAGCCCCTTCAGTCAGCTCAAGTTCCAACATATCGGGCTGTGTTGAAGTCTCTCTGAGTATCTGCTGAACCGTATCAAAAAAACCAGGTTGTTCAATCTGATAACTGGAGATATTTACCGCCACACGCAGTGCCAGACCATATTGCTGGAACCAGCGCTTACGTTGGCAACAAGCTTCACGCAGCACCCAGTTGCCAATGGGAATGATCATACCGATCTCTTCAGCCAGCGGAATAAACTCACTGGGGGGTATATTGCCGTGTTCACTATTCCAACGGATCAGTGCCTCAACACCAATCGTTTGGTTGTCCGCTAAAGCGATCTGCGGTTGATAGACAAGCGACAACTCTCCGCGATCCAACGCAGAGCGCAATGCGTTTTCCAAAGAGAGGCGGCGCTTGGCGATAGCACTCCATGCCGTTGTGTAGACCGCATACTGATTGCGTCCTTTCTCTTTGGCCTTATACATGGCCGTGTCGGCATGCTTGATCAAAGCTTCACTATCATCACCATCATCCGGGTAAACACTGATGCCGATACTGGTGGAGATTGCCAAGTCCACACCATCCAGTTTGATCGGTTTGCTAATAATTTTGAGGATTTTCTGGGCAACCTTCTCTGCCATGTTGATACTATCAAGCTGCTCCAGAATAATAATGAATTCATCACCACCCAGCCGGGCAACTGTGTCACCTTCACGCAACGACATTTCCAACCGCTCAGCCACGCTGATCAATAATTTGTCACCGAACTGATGGCCCAGCGTGTCGTTAATGTTCTTGAATCTATCGAGATCAAGAAACAGCACCGCCAGTTTAACGTTATTGCGCCCGGCCGTTTTGATCGCATGAGTCAGGCGGTCTTGCATCAATAAGCGATTCGGCAGTTCGGTCAATGGGTCATGATGAGCGAGATACTCCAAGCGTCTTTCAGAGTCCTTAATAAGTGAGATATCACTAAAAATAGCGATATAGTTAGTGATCTCTCCACTTTTATCTCGCACGACATTGATACTCAACCACTCGGGAAATATCTGGCCATTCTTACGTCTGTTCCAAATTTCACCACTCCAGCTACCATCTTTTTGTAGCTTATCCCACATAGCCTGGAAGAAGTTCTCCGAATGATGCCCCGAGTTCAGAATATTGGGTGTTTTGCCCAGCACATCATCAGAGGTGTAACCGGTAATATCAGTAAATGCCGCGTTGACAGTCTTAATTCTGTTATTGGCATCGGAAACCAGAATACCCTCTACGGTCGTCTCGAATACTACCGCCGCCTGCTGCAGATTCTGCTCCATTTTCTTACGCTCAGTGATATCTTCAAACACCACAACAGCACCTGTCACCTCACCGTTTTCAATTACGGGGGTTGATGTATATTCAACGGGGAAACCGGTGCCATCCTTGCGCCAAAACAGATCATCAACCACCTTTTCACTTTTTCGAGAAGTGATAACCGAGCAAATGGGACAGTCAGTTACTGGGCAATCATAGGGTTCAATGCCGCCAAAGTGGGTTATTTTATGCATAGAATTGCCCAACAGCTCATCCCCAGACCAACCCAACAACTGTAAAGCGGCAGGATTGATAAAGGTAAGACGGCCTTGAGTATCAATGCCAAAAATGCCTTCACCCGCCGAGTCAAGCAGCAGACGGTTTTCACTGCTCACCTTCTCCAGCATTTTCTGTGTTCTGGAACGCTCAGCTATCTCTTGCTGCAGCTCAGAGTTGATAACCACCAAGTCTTGTGTTCTCTCTTGCACGCGCACCTCTAAAGTAGCTTTAGCGCGATGCAGGCTCTCCCGTGACAAGCCTAGTTGAATGTTGAGACGAGTAACATAGTAGATAGCCACCCCAAAAGCTGACAGTGTAAAAAAGCCGGCTATGAAAAGGTGCCAATACTTTTGCAGTAGATCACTATAGGTTATAACACCATAATTTTTATAGGGCCCAACCTTAAGTGTCTTTAACAGCTCATGTACCGGCTGGTAGTTAAGGGGTATCCCCCAGCCCGCACTGTTTGAATCGAGCGCTGCCCGGCTGTCAGGGGGCATTTGCAATAACGCTACCGCCACTGTTTCTGATAATTCTTTGGGCGCATGAGCTAGAATGGCAAACGGCCACTCGGGATATAAGGGCGTACTGCGTCGAAATGGAAAATAGTCACTCTCTTCTTCCGCAGCAATATTGATCACCCGAAAGTCACCCAGGGAGATCAGCCCTTCTCGCGCCATACGTTCCATCGTATCTGTTCTAACTGTACCTGCGTCAACTTTACGCTCCAAAACAGCATAAACAACAGCGTCATGCGTCTTACCGAATGAAAGATCAACGGAGTTGAATAGATCTATCCCCTGCCCTTCGAACATTCCCCACGCCATTCTGAAGCCGCCCAGGGAGGCCTCTTCCACCCCCATAAAACGCTTACCAACAATATCTGATAACTGCTGGATGTCATCGCGATCCGCACGCGTAAAAATAACCCCGCCAAACTGATTCGCAACCATGTCACCAACACTATTTTTCAGGGTTGCTATACGGGAAGCGCCATACTTGGCCTCAAGTTCGATATAAAACGATGGATTGGTCAGCACGAAATCGACCTTCTGCTCGACAACAGCGGGTATGACTTCATCAAAACTTAAGGGCACAATCTGGAAGGTACAGTCAGGTATTTGTGCGCTTAAATACTCAGCCGTCGCTCCCCAATGACTCTCTGCAAATTGCACACCTCGTTTTGCCAGCACGCCTAAACGGACAATTGAATCGCCTATTACACACGGTGATGTAAGCATCATCACCACCACGACAAACAAGGTGAGCAATCTTAGCTGTTTATACAAATCTATTCTGAAACCAACTGATAGTTTCAAACTCGACCCCGACATCCTTCCACTTATTTATTTAGTATCTATTATTCAGTGAAGACGCAGTCTGTTCGTCTCAGAGTAATAGCCATTAGCGCAACTCTCTCTCCAATAACAAGAGAGATATTCTTCCATTGAAAAACAGTAGATCGAACATACATCCCTGTATGCAAACTAACTTTCCAACTTCTGAATAGCACTACCTAATCGGTGATATATTCTTGCTCTATCTCGCTCCCGGAAAGGGTAGCCTTGATTTTAACTTTGCGTGTACGCCTCTTCTGCATTGATTTTCTTAGTGTGTGATTAACAGCGATTCTCGCTGCATCACCCACCTTCTTGGTTTAAGAACAATACAGTTCAGCTATCTTAGGGAACAGCGCTTTAGTTATTTATCATTGCCTACCATCGGTCTTATCTTTTGACCGTGATGCTCTGCTCCTAGTCCCGTTAGTCTAATAATAGCCATAGAAGGCAACTTGTACAGAACAAAAAACATAAGCAATAAAAATGCCGGTACCATCTCTGGCCCGGCATTTTCTACTATACAGTGACGGTCTACACGACCGTAGCATGATTAGCTGTCAAAGGGGTGTCTTTTTACAAATGTCTCCGCACGATCCGGTCCGGTAGAGATAACATCAACAGGAACACCTGTCACCTCTTCAATTTTCTTCAGATAGGCGCGAGCGTTGGCAGGTAATGAAGTCTCATCCTTTGCGCCCACGGTAGACTCTTGCCAACCTGGCAGTTCGATATAGATAGGTTTGCATTTTTCAAAGCCATCAGCACCAACTGGTGGTACATCGACCTCTTTGCCATCCAATTTATAGGCAACACAGATCTTTAAAGTCTCAAGACCATCAAGGACATCCAGCTTGGTAATACAGATACCTGTCACGCTGTTGATTTGCAATGAACGGCGCAAGGCCACGGCATCCAACCAACCACAACGACGCTGACGGCCAGTAGTGGCACCAAACTCATGCCCTTTCTCACCCAGGTGTTGCCCCATATCGTCGAACAGTTCTGTTGGGAAAGGTCCTGCACCCACCCGCGTGGTGTAAGCTTTGACGATACCGAGAACATAGTCGATATCACAAGGGCCTACACCTGAACCCGCGGCCGCACCACCTGCCGTGGTGTTGGATGACGTGACATAGGGATAAGTGCCGTGATCGATATCCAACAGCG
>JAKSCN010000312.1 GCA_022360595.1 Chromatiales bacterium | reverse complement strand
TTCGAAGTACTGCTCAACGCCACCGCCATGTTCAACCACGGCAATGTCGGCCTGCCCCCCAAATTGGATCGCCTGCTCCGCTGGATTGTGGTCACCCCCGATATGCACCGGGTTCACCACTCGGTGGAAGACGATGAGACCAACAGCAACTTCGGTTTCAACCTGCCCTGGTGGGATCGCCTGTTTGGCACCTATCGCGAGCAACCTCGCGCCGGGCACCAAGGCATGACTATCGGCATTCACAAATACCGTGATCCCAAACAGGTCGAACGCCTGCCCGGCATGTTGATGCTCCCCTTCACCGGTGACATCAGCAGCTACGCTATAAACCGCCGAGAATGGAATAACGGCAATAACAACCAGGAAGAAGAGAAATAACGCCAGAAGCGATTAGCGCTTCTCAATAATCTCTCAGAGGATCATCTTCACCCCATAATAGGAGCTAATTTATGAGCAAAATCCTAATAATTCTGAATGATCCACCTTACGGCACCGAGCGCAGTTACAACGGACTACGCCTGGCCAAATCACTGAGCAATGCAGACGCCCAAGTCACCGTCTTTCTAATGGCCGATGCCGTAGCCTGCGCCAAGAGTGGACAGAAGGTACCACAAGGTTTTTACAACACTGAGCTGATGCTCAACGGCGTCATCCGCAAGGGCGAGGTACTGCTCTGCGGCACTTGCATGGATGCCCGCGGTTTAACCGATGAAGAGACGATTGAAGGCACCAAGCGCAGCACTATGCAAGAGCTGACTGAATGCACCCTGGCCGCTGATAAAGTATTGGTATTCTGAGCTGCAGCGATACCCCTCTGATCTGACCGTCATACTATCTTAATCCGCGGCAGTCAGATCAGATCACAAGTCTCACAATTTATTACCATTTATAGCCTCTCGCACCAACCCAGCACCGATAATTTTCTCTATTACCGTTTTACTGATTTCAGCTCCCTCTGAAACTGCTCAAGGAGCACTCTTTTTGCGATCCAGCGCGCACTCTTCAAGAGATATCGTGTCGTCTCTCAAACCTCTTTTTTGAATGTATCTGGGATGAATTTGTCAACTAAATCAGAGGTATTCTGTTTTAACTGTTTTTAGTTTTTCAGCAAGTGCTAAATAACACATGGGCTAAGATTATCCAGAGAGGGAGTGGAGGATATCCATGAACAGAAGGATGATTAATCACCGCTTATTCTGGGTCGTGCTGCTACTGACCATGGGTTGCTGGGTCCTGGCACAGGAGACCGAGACCGGCCGCAAGGGTTATCTCCTGGAGGTGGAGGGAGTAATAGGGCCCTCTGTATCCGATTACATCAGTAGAGCACTGGACAAAGCAGAAGAAGAGAAGGCCGTGGTGGTAATCCTGCGCATGGATACGCCCGGCGGGCTGGACAGCTCCATGCGTGACATTATCAAGCGCATTATCGCCTCACGGGTGCCGGTGGTCACTTATGTAGCGCCCGGCGGAGCACGAGCCGCCAGTGCAGGAACCTACATTCTCTATGCCAGCCATGTAGCCGCCATGGCCCCGGGTACCAATCTGGGGGCGGCAACCCCTGTAACCATTGGTGGTGTGCCCAGCACCCCCGACCCAACCAAAGATAAAGAGAAACCCGCTGATAACCAGGGAACAGATGATACCGCCCCCCCGGCAGGTAAAACTGATCCCAAACAGAGCAAACTCATCAATGATGCAGCAGCTTATCTGCAGAGCCTGGCCAAAATGCACGGCCGTAACGCTGAGTGGGCGGAAAAGGCCGTTCGCGAAGCCGCCAGCCTTCCCGCCGAAGAGGCACTTGAGCTGAAAGTGATCGACCTGATCGCCGCTGATCTGGACGCACTGAAACAGCAGCTTCAGGGGAGAGAGATCAAGATGTCATATGGCCCACTAACACTGGATCTGGCAAACATGATCCTGGAACCCCTCAAGCCTGACTGGCGTAGTGAACTGCTCGCCATCATCAGCAATCCCAATGTGGCCTATATCCTCATGCTGGTCGGCATCTACGGCATCATCTACGAATTTGCCAATCCGGGCGCCATTGTGCCGGGAACCGTAGGCGCGGTCTCCCTGCTGCTGGCCCTCTACGCCTTTAATGTGCTGCCCGTCAACTATGCCGGCGTGGCATTGATCATCCTCGGGGTGGCGCTAATGGTGGCAGAGGCATTCATGCCAAGCTTTGGAGCATTGGGTGTAGGCGGCATGGTCTCCTTTGTCTTTGGATCGCTGATTCTGATCGATACGGATCAGCCCGGCTACGGTATATCACTGACCCGGATCGGCGCTCTCTCCTTGAGTAGCGCCTTTCTGTTGATGTTCGTGCTCGGGTTCGCAATGAGATCTCACCAACGACCGGTGGTCAGCGGCAAGGAGGAGATGCTA
>JAKSCN010000565.1 GCA_022360595.1 Chromatiales bacterium | reverse complement strand
GTGTACTCGGCCGCCATTGGCACCGTGCATCAACGGATCAAGGCCGGCGCTTCACGCGTGAGTTCCGCACCTTTGTTATCAATCTATACGTCAACGCCATGGTCACCTATTCACAGGAGATTGTCTCCACTGCGGACAGCTTCAAATATCGCCCCAGCCGCTGGTTGCCGGGTGAGAACACCGCTTCCGTGCTCATGGAGTTCAAGCTCAAGGGAGCAGCGCCGATTGAGGTGGGGTACGACATGCACTGGAAAGAAGATGCGTGGAAGATATACGACGTCCATGTGCTAGGGCTCAGCGTGGTGGCCATCTACCGCAATAACTTTGCCTCGGAGATCAAACACCACGGATTGGTTGGGCTATTAGAGCGCCTGGAAGCCAAGAATAAAAGAGGGACTTTTTCCGTCTTTGTAAAATAGTTCCGGTGCTCAGCCGAGTGAAAAATTTAAGTGGTACTGGTTATTGCCACAATCAGGTTACAAACGGGTGGCCCAGGAGAAGAGATAGACACCCGCAGCAAACGACATAACCCATCCCCTGGAGGATGGGTTATGTTTTCTCGGCGATCACCATGGAACTAAAGGGAGTGACGCTTTCTACAGGATACTGCCTTTAGTTGTTCGAGCGGGTAGGTTTACTCAAGCATGTCGTTAATGACGTTTTTAAACCAACTGTGGGCATAGCTCACCTCGCGCTTGCGGATCTCCGGACTGGCATTAGCCGGTGAAACACCACCCGAGTTAGGTATCGGTTGGATGGTGTTGGTGTGGCTGTTGAGGCCGTAAACCGCGGCCACCGAGATACCGAAGTCCTCACCCACCACGCTGTAGCAGGTGTTGACGAAGGTGGGATCGCCCGGCTCCAAACCGTTGAAGCGGGCAATGATAGCCGCCGCGCACACTTTGGCCTGGGAGTTGGCGGCATAGGCCGACTTGGGCATCTTGGCGGCGCTGGAGGCGTCGCCCAGCACATAGATGTCCTTGTGACGCTGAGACTCGAAGGTGCGCTTGTCCACCGGGCACCAGTCGCCGTCTACCAGATCGGCAGCAAAGGCGATGGGGCCTGCCTTTTGCGGCGGGATGATATTCACCACGTCGCCCTGGAACTCCTCGATCTCGGCCTGAATGGTGAGCGTAGTCGGGTCCAGCTCTTCGATTGTGCCGCCACCGGCAGCGCCGACCCACTCGATCATGCTGTTGTCGGTGCCGTAGCCGTAGAGCTTGGTCCAGCCCTCGATATAGAGCCCCTGCTTGGAGAAAGCATCCTTGGGATCGAGGATGGTGATCTTGGCGCGCGGCTTGTGATGCTTACAGTACATGGCGATCTGCGAGGCGCGTTCGTATGGCCCTGGTGGGCATTTGAACGGATTGGGCGGTGCGGCGATGATCACATGTCCGCCTTCCGGCATGGCTTCGAGCTGGCGACGCAGCAGTGTAGTCTGGGGACCGGCATTCCAGGCGTGAGGAACGGTCTCGGCGGCGACCTCTTCGTCATAGCCCTCAATGGTCTCCCACTTAAAACCGATGCCGGGAGAGACCACGCAGGCGTCATAGTCGAAACTGTGGCCTCCCGCGGTCTTCACGCTCTTTTTCTCCGGATCGATGCCGACCGCCGTATCCCTGATTACCTCCACGCCATAACGGCGCAAACCATCGTAGCCAAAGGTGAGTGATTCCAGTGTGCGCTCACCGCTCAGCACCTCGTTGCTCATGAAGCAGGAGGTATAGCTGGGCTTGGTTTCTATCAGTGTTACGGCAATGCTGGCGTCCAGCTTGCGAATGTACTTGGCCGCGGTAGCACCACCTACGCCGCCGCCAATCACCACCACGCGGCGCGTCGCCCCCAGGGCGAGTGATGGAAAGCCAAGGGTGGCGCCGAGTGCCGCGACCCCACCGGCCGCACGGATAAATGTTCTGCGATTAATATCAGTCATGATTCTGTTCCTCGACGCCGGATCACTGCTGGCTACCGTAGTAATGGATAAGAGCGGGGAGGGCGTCTTGGCCCTCGTCCGCTATCGCCGCGTCGACCTTGCGCTGCATTTTGCGCGGCCATTTACGCTTTCCATTGAGGAAGTCGTCCATGGTGTATTCCAGATACGGCATCCACTGTCCGGCCAGGGTACCGGCGTCGCCGGGACGGCCGCCGTTCTCATGGCATTTCTCGCAGTGTTTCTCGTGTAACTTGAAGCCTCGCTCGGCCAGGGCCACATCGTGTGCCTGGGGAAACAGGTGCAGCTTCTGGCTGGCAAAGAACCAAGCCATCTCCTTGAACTGTTCATCGCTGTAAGCCTTGGCGATGCGGTTCATGATGGTGGCGTTACGCTGGTCATTCCGGTAAGCCTTCATCGCGTCGACGAAAACCTCGGGGTCCATACCGGCGATAGCGGGCATCGACGGCCCCACACTGGAGCCGTCGGTACCGTGACAACCGGCGCAGGTGAAGGAGAGTGCCTCTCCTGAAGGGCCAGCCAGAACAGATGCGGGAAGCAGCGCCAGCACGGCCAGGAAGAGGTTGCGAACTTTCTTTTTCATAGTGTCGTCTCTCTGCATGTTATCCGTGCCTATCAGCTCGGTGTGGTCATCAGGCCAATCAGCACCAGGGTGAGCAGGGCCAGGCCGGCCATGATCAGTACGCTGGTGATGAACGAGGCCGCCAGGTCAGCACGGCGCGAGGGACGCTTGACCAGATGATCTTCCAGTTCGCCGGCAGCGACCAGGCGCTCGTATTCGAGACGATGGTCGTGCTTGAACTCCTCGATGGGAATCGCACCGGTGAAGATGGTGGTACTCATCGGGAAGCGCTCGGGCCGGAAGTGCACGTTAAAGAAGTGCACCGAGTTGAGGAAGATGGCTGCCAGCAGCGCCTCCTCGGCATGGATCAAGGTAGCGATGTTGAACATCCAGCCCGGCAGAACCAGCGCAGTCTTCTCCGGCATGAACAGCAGGATACCGGAGGAGCCGATTACCGCGGCGCCCCAGAAGGGTGCCCAGTAGTCGAACTTCTGCCAGTAGGTCCAGTGGGAGAACTGAGGACGCTCTCCGCGACCCAGGAACCACTTGAACATATCGCGCAGATCCCGCAGGTCCTTCATGTTGGGCAGCATGGAGGTGCTGCCGAACCACTCGAACTTATCACGCTTGCACCAGATGTTGCAGATAGCTATGACCAGGTGGCTCAAGAAGATGCCCAGCCAGATCACCGCCGCGGTACGATGGATAATGCCCTCCATCTCCACACCACCAAGGAAAATCACCACGGTCTTGGCCCAGTCTGTATGGGAGAAGAGCAGGGTGGTGCCTGTCAGGATCAGGGTCATGGTGGAGATGGCGAACAGGCCATGAATCCAGCGCCAGACCGCCGGGAAGCGGCGGAAGTAGACCACATCAGGGTGGTTCAGGTCCTCGATGAAGCCCTTACCCTGGAAGCGGTCCATCACCTCTCGATAGAGCCACAGCAGCACATGGACCCAGAAGAAGGCCATTACGCCGAAGATCAGCGCCTGCATGAAGCGCTTGGCAAACCACATGGTGGGGTAGTTTTCCCTGTCGTCCGCATCGCTGTGGGGCCAGAAGCTTAAAAAGTTGTCGTTGGCTTCGGTGTGACAGTTGCGGCAGTTTTCCAGGCGGTTGTTGGCGTGGATCTCCGAAGTCGGGTCATCCGCGCTCTTGACCTCATGGCCGCCGTGGCAGTCGTGACATTTGGCGGTATTGGTATAGCCGAGACGGTGCACCTGACCGTGATAGGAGTCGAAGTAGGTGCGCTGGGCGTCTTCGTGGCAGTCACCGCAATTCTTGGTGATCGCCAGCTTGGCCTTATCGGTCTCGGGTGAGGCGATCTCATGGGTAGTGTGGCAGTCGGAGCATATCGCCGACTCGCTGTCACCTTTTTCGAGCACGGCCTTGCCGTGATCGGAGGTGCGATACTCCTCCAGTTCCTTTTCATGACAGCGTCCGCAGACTTCGGGGTTTTTCAGGCGTTTCTCGGCGCGCTGAATACTGCCAAGCTCCCCAACGTTGTGGGCTTCATGACAGTCGTAACAGGTGGCATTGGTGCGGGATTGATCCAGCTTGTTCGGCTGTGCGTGAACAGAGTCCATGAAATTATCGATCTGCTCATTGACCACCTTGAGCCGCTCATGCTTGCCATCCGGGTCGTCCTTGTGCTGATCCCAGGTCTCCTTGTGACATTCGATACAGCCGACGACCACCTTGGGCGCTTCGCGGTGGGGCACACGGTCGATAGTGACGTGACAGCTCGTGCAGCTCTGCTCACCGTGCACACTCGCTTCGATCTGCTCGCTGTGTACAAAGATCTTGACCGGACTGCCGTCATCACGCACATCGCTCTTTTCCTTCTCATCGCCGTGACAGGTCAGGCAACGTTCGTTGGGAATGATGCGCTTTCCGGTTTCGGGATCGAAGTTGTGAATCATAAGCTCACCCGCCGGCTCTACCGATTTGGCATAGACTGCGGGCATGATGAATAGACTGAGGAGCACCACCCAAAAGCAGGCTGCTCGCGTTGTAGAAGCGATGCGTCTTGGCATCGTCGCCCTCCCATAATGGTTTTTAGAATAAGTCTGGGACTAATAGTTAGTAGCCTGATTTAACAGGCACTTAGGCTTATCAGGGATGGATTTGCAGCTTGTTGATAGTTAATAGTGAGTAGACTATCTACTAAAGATATCCCTAGATTATCGCCCTCTGTCCGTGCGCCCCTGTCCCTTGTTCCTCGATTCGTAGTGATCGCTTTGGTTATCAACTACCCAGAAAGCCGATGAGAAGAGTAAACAGATGGTAAGTTTTCAAGATCCTCTACGCCAGCCTGCCGAATGCAGCAGTACGATAGACTAGCGATCAAAAAGGGCCTTAAATTTACATCAGCACTTTTCTCAATTCAGCCGACTTTACGGGCTTACGGAATCTTAATTGATCTAATGAATCCGTAAGAATGCATTTTTTATCTACAACAGCCATTAATCATTGATTCATATCAAAGGATTTTCGATTAGGCATAAATAAGTTTCCGCTTATGGCTATTTCAATTTCTATTAAAAGCACTCCCTTGTGCCTTTGTTAATGGCCTGCCAAGCAAACCGAGGATATAAGTTAATGCGAATATGGCTTTATAATGATGTTTTGTGGTTCCTTTGTTTATAGGCTGATTGGCTAATCACTGCTTATTCAATGGCAGCGGAGATAGCTTTGGCTGACCCTTGCAAGGAGAACGAAATATCCTTATAGCCGCCAGTGGCGAGGTAGTAGCGGAAAACCATTTTGTTCCCCTGCAGTAGTTCAACAAGGTTTCTCGGACGTTCATCTTTTGCTGCTCCGATGCGGAAGCTCATTCGGCTCGGCTGATATGCTTGGACAATTCCATTACCTATCTCATGCAGTTTTTTCATAAT
>JAKSCN010000662.1 GCA_022360595.1 Chromatiales bacterium | reverse complement strand
TGTTTAATCCCATCCAAGCTCTCTCCCGCTTTCATTGTCTGCTGCACACTGTTCTCGGCTTCAATGGTTCCTTGATGCATCACGGCTGAGGCCTTGGTCGCCCCCTCCTGGAGCTCTTCAATAGTCTTCTGAATCTCTTCCGTTGACTCCTGAGTACGGTTCGCCAAATTACGCACCTCATCGGCCACAACCGCAAAGCCGCGCCCCTGCTCACCAGCCCGGGCCGCCTCAATCGCCGCATTCAGCGCCAATAGATTGGTCTGTTCGGCAATCGATTGAATCACCTGTACAACGCTGCCAATATTTTCACTAGCGGCAGAGAGCTGGTTAATAACTTCAGCGGATTGATCAACTTGATCCGCTGTACGCCTGATAGAAGCGATGGTATCTGAAACAACATTTTCACCCGTTGCCGCCAAGCTTTCCGCTTCCGCAGTGGCGCTGGCCGTACTGGATGCGCTATTTGCCACATCATTAGAGGTACTGGTCATCTCCGACATCGCACTGGCAACCTGGTCAGTCTCTTGCTGCTGCTTTATGACATCATTACTGACAGCATCTGATACCAAGGTGAGCTGCCCCGCAGCGGTCGAAATCTGCTCTGTAGCAACTCTGACCTGATTGACAATATCGTGAATCTTGCCGACAAAATCATTGAACCCTTGCGACAGATCCGCCACCTCATCACTCCCCTTAACAGGCAACTGAACCGTCAGATCACCACCTTGGTTGCCAATCTCACGCAACTTCTCAGCCACATTACTGATCGGTCTGGCGATAAACTTCATACCATAGAGAATAACCAGAAAACCGACCACCAGACCAACTACCAGCGTCAGCACAATGGCGCTAATCGCACTGGTTCGAACACCTTCCACTTCTGAAATCTTACCCTCAACAGCGCTGTCACCGGACTCTTCAATCTGCTCTGCATGCTCTAGTAGACGATCAGTAGCGGTGTTATACCCCTCCTTAGCCTGGTGAAACTGCTGCAGTGATTTTATTGCACTGGTGAAAGTAGCCTCATGAATCTGGATTTGCTGTTTAAGCACATCGGCATATTTCTTCCCTTTAAATGCACCTTCTTCAATTACCGCATCATAAATTGCTAGCCCTGCCAATCGTTGCACCTGACCTTGGAGATCTGCATACCAATGCTCCAACCGTTCAACAAGCTCAGGAGAGGTTGGATTTTCAGCCAACTGATCATAAGCGTGCCTGCGCTCAAGCAGCGCAATCCAGAGCTCCATCGCCCCATCGGCGGCTTCCCAACGCGGCGCTAACTCTTCCTCCCAGTAGAACGGACCATCATTACTGGTTTCCAAAAACTCTACTTGGCTATCACCAATGGTCTCTACACTTTTCATGAACTTGGCAAAAACGCTAAAAGCCTTATTCAGCTTTTTATCGTCATCCACATATTTCATGTGTGTTTCGAGCAACTTGTTGCGGGCCTCTCCAAACTGCCTGGTTTCATTTGAAAAACGTCCTACCGCCTCCGCCGAAATAAGCCCAGAGTTCTCCATCCGACTGAAAGCCTCTGAGGATCTCTTTTGCGCCTCAGCTATAAGATCATGTGCCTGGTGATGATCAATCGCATGGGTTTGCATACGCTCAATAGCCAATAGTTCTGCCTGAACCCCAATAGTCCCTTCCATGGCTCCATCTGCTGCATCCCACGCTTGGGATGTAACAAAGTCCAGCATATCGCCTAAGTTGGAACTACTCCTTATTCCAACATATCCATTAACCAAAAGGAGTATGGTTAATAGCCCACTGCTTATCGCTATTTTTGTGGGTATGTTGAATCTCATGGTTGTGCCTCAATGTTAGTGAGTTAAGTACAGAAGAGTTATCGACAATTCCAGGCCACTCTTTACAATTAATGAGACATTTCAGGTATATTTTTTAAAGCTCCAGATACTAGTTAAAAAAGATCACAAACCATAAAAACTATCGGGGTAAATCAAAACCAAGGTTCATTTTTCCATGCAACAAAAAGGGTTTACCATCTCAAACGAAGTAATATTTTATATCTTATTTAATAATTCAAAAATCAAGTAAACTTTTCCAACACAACCCAACGAGCATTAAGTGCAAAAACACTACCCTACTCTCTTTATCTCTCATGGCGCACCAGATCTCGTGATGAGTCAACACGCTGCTGCATCCGCTTTCAAAGCACTGGGACAACGTTTCTCCAATCCAAAAGCAATCGTTATGATCTCGGCACACTGGATCAGTGATCCCATTGCAATAACCGCCAGTGAATCACCGGCAACCATCCACGACTTTTCAGGATTTCCAGAAACGCTCTACACATTAGAGTACCCAGCCCCGGGCGAACCACAACTGGCAGAGAGTATTGCACAACATCTTGAACAAGCGGGCCTCTTGGCGGCTCTAGACAAACAACGGGGAATTGATCACGGCACCTGGATACCACTCATGCTGATGTATCCACAGGCCAATATCCCTGTTGTACAGGTCTCGCTGCCACCAGGTGATATTGATCAATGCACTCAGTTGGGCGAAGTACTTGCCCCCCTGCGTGATGAAGGAGTTTTAATTATTGGATCTGGAAGCTCTGTACACAACCTCAGAGCACTAACAGCAGATAATCAGCAACCTGCAGATTGGGTCATCGCATTTGAAGAGTGGCTATTAAAGACAATTGAAGGCAACCACTATAACCACGCCAGCAACCCAAAATACTTCCCGCAAGAGTTCAACATAGCCCACCCGACTATTGAACATTACCTACCACTCATCGTCGCCTGGGCCGCAGCTGACAAAGAAGCACCAGGAAAGCTCATTCACCAAAGCTTTACTTATGGCAATCTTGGTATGTCGTTTTATGAATTTGGGTGAAGGTTTTTGTTGGGTAAAATAAACACCACTATCCTTTCTATTCTGGTCACCGAGGATATATGAAGAAATTCAATGTACACTCTAAGGACGATTAAATCCTGCGATAGATTATACTTCACCAGTTGTTGCAGTTTATTTTCTATTTGACTCTGAATAGCAGATTCCCTGGGCACCTCAACGTACTGCTGCCCCTTATAAATATGTCCTGTCAGACTCACAAGCGGGCTGACACCAAAAAATGGGGAGACCGCCAATTTATGAAGAATTTCATCAAGGCAGTGGTACTAAAGATGGGGAAAGGTCAATCATACGCGAACCAAGGCCCACAGTCCGCAAACCAACGGCATCTGCGAGCGATTCCATCGCACGGTGAAAGAGGGGTTCTACGAGATTGCTTTCCGCAAAAAGGTCTATGCTGGACTTGATGATCTACAAGTCGATCTGGATGCCTGGATTGATCTTTACAATAATGAACGCACACATCAGGGTAAGATGTGTTGTGGCAGAACACCCATGCAGACGTTGCGTGATGGACGGAAGCTGTGGGATGAGAAGGTCAGTAACTTGAACTGACCTGACAACTGGCGCTACGTCAGAACCGGTAACTGTCAGATCGGGTACCGACTAATACACCTAATCGTGTTAACACCAGGGGACTTTGTCGCACCCTAATTACCAAGCGA
>JAKSCN010000248.1 GCA_022360595.1 Chromatiales bacterium | reverse complement strand
GCTGTGCAGCGGCTTATGGTCCAACCAGATCTCACCGCGAGTCACTTGGGGGCTATCAACACGAGCAATTGAACGCAGCGTGGAGGTTTTACCTGCTCCATTACGACCAAGCAGCGCCAACACCTCGCCCTCACGGATTTCAAAGCTGACCCCCTGCACGATATAACTCTCACCGTAGTAGGAGTGGATATCCCAACAAGAGAAAAAGGCGGGCGCCGAGCCTGTGCTTTTGACCGTGGGGACAGTCTTCAAATTATCGTAAACACTCATAGTTCAGCTCCTCCCAGATAGGCCTCTTGCACCTTGGGGTTACCACGAATCTCATCCGGCGTACCAGAAGCGATGATCCGACCCTGGGCCAACACACTGATCTTATCGGCCAGACTGAATACCACGTGCATATCATGCTCGATGATAATCTTGGTCATGCCGCGCTCTTTAATCTCTTTCAACAACTCAACCGTGCGGTTGGTGTCGTGGCGCGCCATCCCCGCGGTTGGCTCATCGAGCAGCAGCAGACGAGGATGTTGAATCAGGCCCATGCACAGCTCAAGACGACGTTTATCACCACGCGACATACTGCCGGCCTGATGGGTCTTGATTGCCCCCAACCCCAGGTCATCGAGCATCTGAGCTGCCTCTTCTTCAATGTTGTTCTCCGCCGACAGGCTGGAGAAAGCATTGAACTTGAAGATACCGTCACGCTTGGCTAACGCAGGCACCATGACATTTTGCAGCACCGTCAGATCGGGAAAGATCTCAGGCGTCTGAAACACCCGCACCATGCCCGCGTGATTAATATCGTGCGGCTGCATACCGATCATGTTCTTACCGGCAAACTCAACGGTTCCCGTATCGGGCACCAGGCGACCGATACAGACATTCAGCAATGTCGATTTACCCGCCCCGTTGGGACCAATGATGGCGTGGGTCTTACCCTCTTCGATCTCCAGATTGATATCACCCAGGGCCTGCAGACCACCAAAGGTCTTATTCACACCTTTAATGCTTAAAACGATATTGTTCTCGCTCATCCCTCTGCCTCCTTCGGTTCCAGCTCAGTGGGCTTCTGTTTAGAGAGATTGCGTACTGCTGCCGTCATGCGCCGGATACCCTCCATCACACCACCTGGCAGGAAAATCACCACCAGCATAAACAGCACGCCGAGCGTCAAGTGCCAACCCTCACCAACAAATTGGCTACTGATTGCAACCATGACATTCGCCAGCCAGTCGGGCATGAAGGAGAAGAAGGCGTGCAGCGTTGCTTCGTTGAGCGCCGAGAAGATGTTCTCGAAGTACTTAATGATGCCCACACCCAACAGCGGCCCGATCAGGGTGCCGGTTCCGCCAAGAATGGTCATCAACACCACCTCACCCGAAGCGGTCCACTGCATGCGCTCAGCACCCGCCAACGGATCGGTCACCGCCATCAAGCTACCGGCCAGACCGGCAAACATGCCAGAGATGACAAAGGCCACCAGCAGATAAGGCTTGGTATTGAAGCCGGTATACTTCATACGGGTCTGATTGGATTTAATCGCCTGGAGCTTCAAACCAAACGGCGAACGGAAAATCCGCAGTGAGATATAGAATGCCAGAATCAACATCACGGCGCAGAAGTAGAAGCCGGAGTAACCACTCATCTCCAGGCCAAACAGGGTAGTGGACGGGAGCCCTTCACCTGCCGGCCCATCGAGGATACGTGGATCCTGCTGAGTCAACTGCAGGCCGGTCTCACCGTTGGTGATCGGCGTAAGCACCGAGTAGGCCAGGTTATAGGACATCTGCGCGAACGCCAGGGTCAGGATCGAGAAGTAGATACCTGAGCGACGCAGACTGACATAACCAATCAACACCGCGAAGACACCACCCATGACCGTACCGAGGATGACCGCTGGAATGACATTCATGGTCAGCAGCTTGAAGGACCAGACCGCAGTATATGACCCCACACCCAAGAACACCGCATGACCAAAAGAGAGATAACCGGTCAGGCCGAACAGGATATTGAAGCCGATCGCGAAGATACCAAAGATGGCGAACTTCTGCAGCAGGTCAGGATAGTTGGCGCCAATCGGCGCCAGCCACAGTGGTGCGGTTAACACCGCCACTGTGAAGATGGCCATGACGGCCCAATCATTACGAATAGCAGGCGTAGTCATATCAGTCCTCCATCACACCTTTGCGCCCCATCAGACCACGAGGTCTTGTGAGGAGAATGACAACCGCGACCAGATAGATAATGATCTGGTCGATACCGGGAAGTATCGCTTTAACCTCGGTCATCGAGGCGAACGACTGCAGGATACCCAACAGGAAGCCTGCGGCCACTGCGCCTGGTAGAGACCCCATACCACCGACAACCACCACAACGAAGGACAGCACCAGGAAGTCCATACCCATGTGATAATCGGGCGGTAGAATCGGCGCGTACATCACACCCGCCAGACCGGCAACTATTGCCGCAATACCGAACACAATAGTGAAGCGCCGCTCCACGTTGATACCCAGCAGACCGACGGTCTCACGATCCTGCATCCCAGCACGCACCACCATCCCGAAGGTGGTGAACTGCAAGAAGGCAAACACAGCAAAGATAACCACACCTGCAAATAACAGATAAATCAGACGCCACCAGGGATAGACCAGCGACTCACCCAAGCCCAGCATCATACCGATATTGGCACTGCCTGAGATGATATCCGGTGCCGGTGTAGGAATCGGATTGGCGCCAAAGAAGGATTTGATGATCTCCTGCAGGACAATTGCCAGACCAAAAGTCACCAGAATCTGCTCCGCATGCGGACGCTTATAGAAATGACGGATCAGACCACGCTCCATGGCAACACCAATCGCAAGCATGATCGGTATCGCCAGTATGATCGATATCGGCACCACCCAATCGATGATGGCAGCACCTGTATCACCCCACCAGATCTCAAGGTAGGGTGTCTCTTTATACGCATCGAAAAAGGTGATGCTTTCATCTTTAACCTTCTTCGAAATCGTAAGAACATTCTGAAGTGTTACTGCACAGAACGCCCCAAGCATAAACAACGCACCATGTGCAAAGTTCACTACCCCGAGGGTTCCGAATACGAGCGTGAGACCAAGGGCGATCAGCGCATAAGCACCACCCTTATCAAGCCCGTTGAGGAGCTGAAGTATTAACGCGTCCATTACCGTCCAAACCGTAAGATGAGAAATGGATGGAAACTGCCGGCCAGCCAACTGGCCGGCAGCCATGAATCAAAGCCTGAAAGTTAACTTAGACTTTGTAAGGACCAAGATCGCCGCCGAGCATATCGGCGGGGTACTCAACCTGTGCACGCGGTACTTCCTGTACAACCTGCAGCAGGTCGAACTTGGAGGTCGGGTTCTCATTACCGCGTACGACCAGTACATCTTTGAAGCACTGGTGGTCTTCGGCACGATACTCGGTGGGGCCGTTACCCATGCCGTCGAACTTGAAGCCTTCCAGCGCCTTGATTACTTCTGGTGGGTAGAAGGTGCCAGCCATCTCGCAGGCATTTGCATAGAGCAGGGTCTGCACGTAGCAGGTGTGCGCCGCCTGTGATGGTGGGAAACCGTACTCCTGGCCGAAGGACTTAACGAACGCTTTGGAGCCTTCGTCCGTCAGTGACCAGTTCCAGTTGGTGGTACCGTAGATGCCCTTGATGTTTGCACCGGCACCCTGCGCCATCAGACGGGAGAACAGAGGCACAACGATCTGGAAGTCCTTACCGTTAGCCTGCTTGTCACGCAGACCAAACTGAACGGCCTGGGTCAGAGAGTTCACCATGTCCTTACCGTAGTGGTTCAGAACCAGTACGTCGGCGCCGGAGTTCAGTACTGGCGTGATGTACTGGGAGAAGTCACCGGCACCCAGCGGGGTGCGAACGGCAGCCTTGGTCTGCCAACCCAGCTGTTCGGTGTACTTCTTAATGGAGCCTTCCTGTGACCAGCCCCAAGTGTAGTCGGCGGTCAGGTGGTAGGCGACACGGTCTTTACCGAACTCTTTCTCCAGTACAGGGCCCAGTGCCGCACCAGACATCTCGGTGTTGAAGAAGTGACGGAAACCGTAACGACGCTTGTCCTTACCGGTGGTGTCGTTGGAGTGGGTCAGACCCGCCATGAAGATAATGCCCATCTCCTGGCACAGACCCTGAACGGCGATAGCCACACCGGAAGAAGAACCGCCGGTTACCATCAAAACGCCATCCTTTTCGATCATACGCTTGGCAGATGAGCGGGCGGCATCGGACTTGGTCTGGGTGTCACCAGTCACATACTCGACTTTCTTGCCCAGTACGCCATTGCCCTTGAGCGCCTTGTTGGTCATGGTATTGAGCATACCGCCATCACCCTCACCATTGAGGTGCTTGACCGCCAGCTTGTAGGCGCGCAACTCGTCCGCACCTTCATCGGCATAAGCACCGGTCTGCGGCACGTTGAAACCCAACTTCACGGAACCAGCGTTACCGGGATTGTTGCGGAAATCAGCAGCCCAGGCGCCCTTGGTGAAGAACATGGGTGTGCTTGCAGCTGCCATGGCGGCTGCACTTACCTTCATAAAGCCACGGCGCGACAGTTCGCTTGTTTTCTTATCTTCACTCATTCAATTATCCTCTCTCTCTGCTGTAGAACCAGGCATTACGCCTCTGTTTTCGTGACTACCAATACTGCTTTAACTGTGCCGTGGTGCATAACACAACAACTGTAAGCGTATAAGTAATCCGTTTGTTCTTTATGTTTTATCTACCCCACGCTCTATGGCGTGTTACCCGGATAGTGGTCATTCAACCATTTTGCACAGAAAGAGCAATTACCGTGCCGACATAGCATTTCCTAGAGATTCAGTGAGTTAAAAATTGTGCTACCGCAGCATGTTACGTTACGACGCCACCATAGGTAACACCCCTCGTTTCCTTTAGTAACACATTTTTGTAACCAGTAACTGATCAATCCAGCATTGAATAACCCAAGGCGCTCTGAAATATGACAGTACTGTTTCCGATCACCTTAACACCTCCCGAATACCCCGGCGATATAGTATCTTTGCTCCCATTTACACCGCTTGGCATTGACCTTATGACCGATAAGAACCTGACATCGCTGGCGCGTAAACTGTACGACGTGAAGGAGCTCATCTCCCGGGAAGAGCTGGTACTCAACTTAAGCAGACGCCAGCATGGACCACGGCAGGCAGTGGTGGAGGCGGTCACCCGCCGGCAGGAGTTATCCAAACTCAACAGCTATCTGAACCGTCTGCACACCGCTGATGTGGCCCACATCATGGAAGGCCTCCCTATTGACCAGCGCCTGCACATCTGGGAACTGCAGCGGGCTGAGCGTGGCGGTGAACTGCTATTGGAGCTGAGCGACGCGGTGCTGGAGAGTATTGTCCAGGAGACGGCTGACAGCTCCCTCTCTGAAGCACTCTGCCAACTGGATGCCGACGACCTCTCCTATCTCTCAGAGTTTATCCCCGAGGCGATATTGGCCGAGCGGCTCGCCGCGCTACCCGATGACGAGCAGAACTGGGTCAACACCACCCTGCGTTACAACTCCGAACAGGTGGGCTCACACATCTCCCGGGACATGGTCCTGGCAAAGATTGATGAAACCATTGACGATATTCTTCAGCGCCTGCGCAACTCATCGGAACTACCCGACCACACCGATTTGATCTTCGTCACCACCCGCCAGGGCGACTATACCGGCTATATAACCACGCAAACGCTATTAATCCACCCACCCTCCTCGCAGATAGCCGACCATATACAGACTAACCTGATCCACTTCGCCCCCGACGATGACGCGGTAAAAACCGCCCTCGCCTTTGAGCGCTATGATTTAATCTCGGCCCCGGTGGTTAATGAGCGGGGACGCTTGCTGGGCCGGCTTACCGTCGATGTAGTAATGGATATTCTGCGTAACGACAGCACCGAAGACGCCCTGAACAGCGCCGGCCTGAAGGGTGAAGAGGATCTCTTCGCCCCAATCTGGGACAGTGCTAAAAACCGCTGGGTCTGGCTCACTCTCAGCCTGCTCACGGCTTTTCTCGCCTCCCGGGTGATCGGGCTGTTTGAACAGACCATTGTAAAGCTGGTCGCGCTGGCAGCGCTTATGCCCATCGTTGCGGCCATTGGCGGCAACACCGGCAATCAAACCACAACACTGGTGGTGCGCGCCTTGGCGCTGGAGCAGATCAACCGCAATAACTTAAATCATCTGATCCGCAAAGAGCTCGGCCTAAGCCTGTTGAATGGCATCTTCTGGGGCGGTATTGTTGGACTCTTCGCCTACATCGTATACGGCGACCTGGAACTGGCACAGGTAATCACCCTGGCAATGATGCTGACACTTTTACTGGCCGCCATCTTTGGCCTGAGCATTCCTCTATCCCTCTATTATTTAAAACGCGACCCCGCGTTGGGTTCGAGTGTACTCGTCACTGCGTTGACCGACAGTATCGGCTTTTTTATTTTTCTCGGCCTGGCTACGCTGTTTCTACTATGATCTACTCCATACAACATACTGAAGCATAGAAAATGAGCGATTACACTCCAATCCCTTGTGCTATTCACAGCGAATACGAACTACTGGCCATGCACCGCAGTTCTGTTGAAATAATATGCAGCGACAAAAGCACGCAAAAAGGCAAAGTCATCGATATTGTCACCAGCCAGGGGGCTGAATATCTGGTGCTGGAAACAGCCGATGGTCAACAGCAACGTATCAGGCTTGATCACATTTTTGAAGTAAAGCGGCTGGGTTAATCACT
>JAKSCN010000207.1 GCA_022360595.1 Chromatiales bacterium | reverse complement strand
CGTTCTGGCGGGCTATCAGATAAGACAAACCACCGGGCCGTGTCTGCGCCGTAAGCGGAGATAAAATCATCGAGATCAACGACATTCTTTTTTGACTTCGACATTTTCTCGATGCCGCCGATGGCTACCGGCTGGCCGTCGCTGCTCAGCTTGGCGCTGGTGACACGCCCCTTCTCGTCGCGCTCGACATCCACATCCGCTGGGTTGTACCAGCTCTTGCTGCCATCGGCTTCATCGCGATAGTAGGTCTCAGCGATCACCATGCCTTGGGTAAGCAGTTTGCTGAAGGGTTCGTTGGAATCGACCAGCCCAACATCGCGCATCAGTTTGTGGTAGAAACGGGCGTAGAGCAGGTGCAGGATGGCGTGCTCGATACCGCCGATGTAGTGATCCACCGGTAGCCAATAGTTGGCGCGCTCATCGAGCATCGCATTGCCGGTGTCGTTGCAGGTGAAACGGGCGAAGTACCAGGAGGACTCCATGAAGGTGTCGAAGGTGTCCGTTTCGCGCTCTGCTTTACCACCACACTCAGGGCAGGTGGTGTTGTACCACTCGGGCATTTTCTTGATAGGCGAGCCGCCGGTGGCGTCGAATTCGACATCTTCCGGCAGCACCACGGGTAGATCCTCTTTGGGGACGGGGACGATGCCGCAGGTGTCGCAGTGGACCATTGGGATCGGTGCTCCCCAGTAGCGTTGACGGGAGACCCCCCAGTCGCGCAGACGGTACTGAACCTGTTTCTCACCCAGATCTTTGGCAGCCAGGTCGGCCGCGATGGCATCCACAGCATCCTGATAGTTGAGGCCGTCGTATTTGCCGGAGTTGACGCAGACGCCGCTCACTTTGTCGGCATACCACTCTTCCCAGGCATCGGTAGAGAAAGGTTTTTCGGGGTGAGCAATCACCTGTTTGATCGGCAGACCGTAGACCTTGGCGAAGTGGAAGTCGCGTTCATCATGGCCGGGTACCGCCATCACCGCACCTTCACCGTAGCCTGAGAGGACGTAGTTACCGACCCACACCGGCACCGCTTCACCGGTCAATGGATGGATCACGTTGATGCCGGTGGGCAGCCCCTTTTTCTCCATGGTTGCCAGGTCGGCCTCGGCGACACTGCCGGTATGGCACTCTTCCAGGAAGGCGGCCAGCTCCGGGTTGTCTTTTGCGGCGTGCAGGGCCAGCGGGTGTTCGGCGGAGACGGCGCAGAAGGTGATACCCATGATGGTATCGACACGGGTGGTGTAGACCCAGAGCTTCTCCTGCTTTCCATCCAGCTCGTAAGGGAAAGCGAAGCGCACGCCGTAGCTTTTGCCGATCCAGTTGCGCTGCATGGTGCGCACCTGCTCGGGCCACTCTTCCATATTGTCCAGTTCGGCCAGCAGTTCATCGGCGTAGTCGGTGATTTTGATGAACCATTGAGGAATTTCACGGCGCTCCACCAAGGCGCCGGAGCGCCAGCCGCGGCCGTCGATCACCTGTTCGTTGGCCAGCACGGTTTGATCCACCGGGTCCCAGTTGACCACGGCGTTTTTACGATAGACCAGACCTTTTTTGTAGAGCTCGGTGAACAGCCATTGCTCCCACTTGTAGTAGTCGGGTTTGCAGGTGGCCAGTTCGCGGCCCCAGTCGTAACCAAACCCCAACTGCTTAAGCTGGTTCTTCATGTAGTCGATGTTAGAGTAGGTCCAATTGGCCGGGGCCATGTTGTTCTTGATCGCAGCCCCTTCTGCGGGTAGGCCGAAGGCGTCCCACCCCATGGGCTGGAGGACGTTTTTGCCCAGCATGCGCTGGTAGCGGGTGACCACATCGCCGATGGTGTAGTTGCGTACATGGCCCATGTGCAACTTGCCGCTGGGGTAGGGGAACATGGAGAGACAGTAGTACTTCTCTTTGCTCTGGTCTTCGCTGACGCGGAAGCTCTGGTTCTCTTCCCAGTAACGCTGGGCGGCGGACTCGATATCGGCCGGTCTGTAGGTCTCTTGCATGGTTTAAAAACTGCGGCTCAGGGTTGTATTTCAGTAAATCGGTCAAGGATACCCCAGCTCCTCCCATTCATAAAGGTGAGTTATATTTCCATGTTATTATTGTGGTTTGAAGCACAGGTTTAATGGCGCATCACAAACAGTGATGGAAATCTCTGGCCAGTAGCCTAAAATCGATGTTTGTCATTTATATGACAGTTGTAAACCTGCCAGTTGGAGACCTCGATAACAATGGGGCCGTGCTGGATAGAGGGAGGATAATAAATGCGTATAAAAATCTTTTGGTGTCTGTGTCTCTTGTTATTGGTTGGCACGTCAAATCTATCTGCCGCTGAGCGTCTGAAGCCATTTGTGTTGGGCAATCAAGTCCAGGGTGAGATGGTTGCGGTGGTTGATCAGGTCAAAGAGCGGTTGCAGGAAGCGGGGCTGTCGGTAGTGGGTGAATATGTCCCCTATGACGGCGCCCATATCATTGTGGTGACCAATGACTATCTGAAACGCTTGGTCGGCCGGCAGCCCAATGCGGCTTATCTGGCCGGGCTGCGGGTGTCGGTGACCAAAACCCCGGCAGGTGTGCAGGTTGCATACATGAATCCGCGCTACTTCTCTCACGCTTATCGGGTCGATGAAAATCTGCAGGCGGTTGCATCTCTGCTGGAGAACACACTTGGGGCAAAGGAGTCTTTCGGCGCCAAGGGCCTGAGTGCGAAGAAGTTGAGGAAGTATCAGTATGGTTT
>JAKSCN010000332.1 GCA_022360595.1 Chromatiales bacterium | reverse complement strand
TTATTGGGTGGGCGGCACTTAAGAATATTGGCGATGAAGACCTGCTCACGCTTCAGTCCAATCGCCAATAGCATGGCATTGAGGAGTTGCCCGGCACGCCCCACAAAAGGCTCACCCTGTTTATCCTCTTCAGCACCTGGCGCTTCGCCGATCACCAGCAGATCGGCCTCCTGATTACCGACACCAAAAACCGTGTTGGTACGCGTTTTGTGCAGCTCACACAGCTCACACTCAGCAACGCGCTGGGCCAGACCTTTCCAGTCGAGTCGGGCAATTTCGTCCCTTCCTCCACGGATAGGCAGATCCATATCAAACTCGTCATCCGGTTTCAGATCAGCCGGGACAAAGTTATCGTCATAGTCTGGCACCTCATCCAACCAACTGGGCATGTCTGAGGGAGCCGGTCCGACAGGAGCAGGTGCTTTTTCCGGGCCAGATGATTGAGGCTGACCTGGTACAGAGACCTTGTTAGGTATTGGATCAGCGGTAGTTTCAGCTACAGGTGACTCAGCGGCCGGTTGTTGTTCCACAGGAGGCACGATCTCCTCCTGTGGCGCTTCAACAACCTCAGCAACATCAAGCGCAGAAGCATCATCCTGGGAAACTTCGTCCTCAGAAAGGTTTCTGGGCACCCAAATCTGGATGCCCATCGCTTCAAGATACTGTTGACGTCGCTGTTGATCCATAGAGAGTGATTATACCTGACTCTTCTGTGGGTGTTTCTTCGGCGGTTCCTGCAGCAGTTTATTGAAGGCGTTGACATAGGCCTTGGCCGACGCGATAACGATATCGGTATCGGCACCCTGACCATTCACGATACGGCCATCCTTCTGCAGACGCACAGTCACCTCGCCCTGGGCATCAGTACCACTGGTAATCGCATTCACCGAATAGAGCTGCAGCTCAGACTCGCTCTGAATAATCGACTCAATTGCCTTGAATGCCGCATCCACCGGGCCACCGCCAATGGCACTGCCGTTCTGCTCCGCACCATCAACCGACAACACCACCGCAGCGTTGGGTGTTTCACCAGTCTCAGAACAGACCTTCAAGGAGATCAACTGCATGCGTTCATTCTCCGCGGAGAAACCAGCGTCAGTAACCAGTGCGCGCAAGTCATCGTCGAAGATCTCATGCTTCTTGTCGGCAAGGTCTTTGAAGCGCCGAAAGGCATCATTCAGTTCCTCCTCAGAGTCGAACACAACATCCAACTCTTCAAGGCGAGTACGGAAGGCGTTACGGCCTGAATGCTTACCCATCACCATGCGGTTCTGGGCCCAACCGACATCTTCGGCACGCATGATTTCGTAAGTCTCGCGACTCTTGAGCACTCCATCCTGGTGGATACCCGACTCATGGGCGAAGGCGTTGGCGCCAACGATCGCCTTGTTGGGCTGTACCGGAAAACCGGTAATACTGGAGACCAAACGTGAACAGGTCATGATTTGCGATGTATCAAGCTCAGTGTTGCAGTTGAAGAAGTCCTGGCGGGTGCGCACGGCCATCACAATCTCTTCAAGCGAAGCGTTACCAGCACGCTCACCCAACCCGTTGATTGTACACTCGACCTGGCGAGCGCCGTTGACCACAGCGGAGAGAGAGTTGGAGACCGCCAGGCCAAGATCATTATGGCAATGTACCGAGAAGATCGCTTTATCGGAGTTAGGAATACGTTCGATCAACGTGCCGATGGTGTCACCAAACTGCTGGGGCATGGCGTAACCCACTGTGTCCGGCACATTGATGGTGGTTGCGCCGGCATCGATCACCGCTTCAAAGATACGGCAGAGAAAATCGATCTCGGAACGACCGGCATCCTCTGCGGAAAACTCGACGTCGTCGGTAAAATTACGCGCCCGTTTCACCGCCCAAACAGCCTGTTCAACCACCTGGTCAGGCGACATTTTGAGCTTCTGCTCCATATGGATGGGTGAAGTAGCGATGAAAGTGTGAATACGGCCTGAGTTGGCATCAGCCAACGCTTCACCGGCCCGGTCGATATCAGCCTCCAAAGCGCGGGCCAGGCCACAGATGGTGCTGTCCTTAATGGTGCGAGCCACCGCCTGTACCGCCTCGAAATCACCGGGGCTGGCAATAGGAAAGCCCGCCTCGATAACATCGACACGCATCTTCTCCAACGCTTTGGCGATACGGATCTTCTCATCCTTGGTCATGGAGGCGCCTGGACTCTGCTCACCATCACGCAAGGTTGTATCAAAAATAATCAACTTTTCTGGGTTGCTCATGATGCTATTCCCTCTAAAGACCCCGAGCTACTTTCCGGGCCCTTTTCAATAATTCTTTGGTTTGGTTGTTGCGTGCGTTTGGCCCTCGCCAGGGCGTGTCTGTTTTGTTGCCCCTCAGGGCAGCAGTCGCAGTAGAGATAGGAGCAGTAGGCTGGCAGGCAGACGCACGTAGCCAACTGTCGCGGGAGCGGCAGTTGTATGGCTGAATTGTGCGTTGCTGATATTCATGATGACAATTTGTCTCTTTGGCCAGAATATAACGCATGGTTATGCAAATGCCAAGGCCCTAACCGGGTTGATTATCGGTACTATCTTCCGTCTTACTCTCATTGGCTGTCGATTCACGTTGGGCGGCAACCAGACGTTCGGCCTTTCTCCGCTTCAGATAAACGAGCGTCATGACGAAACCGGACAGAGCGTAGAAAAAGAAGATCAGAAACAGCACCAGCGCCGGCTGCACCGTTACCACGCTAAAACCGAGCGCAACAGCCACCACCACAATAAAGGGCACCTTCCCTTTAAAGTCGATCTCTTTAAAACTGTAGTAGCGGATGTTACTGACCATCAGCAGACCAGCCGTGATGGTGAAAATGCAGGCGATAATGGAGAGATCGGTACCGGCGATTTCGTGGTCTACCGCCACCCAGACACTGGCAGCCAGAATAGCCGCAGCAGCAGGACTCGGCAGTCCCTGAAAGTAGCGTTTGTCCGCTGTTCCCACCTGGGTATTAAAACGGGCCAACCGCAGTGCGGCCGCAACGGTATAGACAAAAGCGGCCATCCAGCCCAGTTTGCCCAAACTGTGGAGTGACCACTCATACATCACCAGTGCGGGCGCCAAACCAAAGGCCACCATGTCGGAGAGACTGTCATACTCAGCCCCAAAGGCGGTCTGAGTGTTGGTCATCCGTGCAACACGGCCATCCAGACCATCCATTATCATCGCCACAAAAATGGCTATCGCCGCATGCTCAAACTTACCGTTCATCGCCGCCAGAACGGCATAGAAGCCGCTGAACAGAGCAGCGGTGGTAAATAAATTGGGCAGCAGATAGATCCCTCGGTTGCGTTTGGCCTTTTGTGCTTGCATCTCACTCATTAGTGCTTGATCACCCAGATGGATATCGTTCCGATTATAAAGGAGCAGGGCCTGTTAACACTAATTTGATTACCACTGTTGGGCATAAAAAAACCGAAGCCGGTAACGGCTTCGGTTTTTTGAGGAAGAGAATCAATGATTAGTTCTTGGACTTATCAACGATCTTCTTAATCCATGGCATCATCGCACGCAGCTTCTCACCGGTCTGCTCAATAGGGTGTTCTGCATTGAGACGGCGGTTGGCAGTCATTGAAGGGTAACCCAATTGGCCTTCAGCGATGAACTGCTTGGCGTATTCACCAGTCTGGATGTTCTGCAAACACTCACGCATTGCCCAACGGCTCTCGTCGTTGATCACTTTTGGACCGGTCACATACTCACCATACTCCGCGTTGTTGGAGATAGAGTAGTTCATATTGGCGATACCGCCTTCATACATCAGATCAACAATCAGCTTGAGTTCGTGCAGACACTCAAAATAGGCCATCTCTGGGGCGTAACCGGCTTCAACCAGGGTTTCAAAACCAGCTTTGACCAGCTCAACCGCACCACCGCAAAGTACTGCTTGCTCACCAAACAGGTCGGTTTCAGTCTCATCTTTGAACGTGGTCTCGATGATACCGGTGCGACCACCACCAATGGCAGAGGCGTATGAAAGCGCGGTCTCTTTAGCTGTGCCGGTAGCGTCCTGATAGATAGCGATCAGATCGGGGATACCGCCACCTTTGACGAACTCAGAGCGTACTGTGTGGCCGGGTGCTTTTGGCGCGATCATGATCACATCCAGATCAGCACGAGGCACGACCTGGTTATAGTGAATAGCAAAGCCGTGCGCAAAAGCGAGGGTAGCGCCCTGCTTCAGATTGGGCTCTAACTGTTCGCGATAGAGCACTGACTGGAACTCGTCCGGGGTCAAAACCATCACCACGTCAGCCCAGCTGACAGCCTCTTCAACATTTTTGACTGCCAGACCGGCGCCTTCAGCCTTGGCTGCAGAAGCTGAACCTTCACGCAGACCAACGCAGACATCAACGCCGGAGTCTTTCAGGTTGTTGGCATGGGCATGGCCCTGCGAACCGTAGCCGATGATCGCCACTTTCTTTCCCTGAATGATGGAAAGATCCGCGTCTTTGTCGTAGTAGATGTTCAAGCTCATTGTGTATTTACCTTTAACTAAATATTCTATTTCTTTCAAAATCTGGCATATGTCCTAATATACCAGATTTTGTTAATCACAAGTCTGTTCAGGCTTTATGTAAGTATTAGACAGTCAGCCCTTTGGCGCCACGGCCAATCCCCGATGGTCCGGTGCGCACCACTTCGACAATCAGCTCTTCGTCCACGGCATCCAGAAAAGCATCCAGTTTTTTGGCGTGGCCAGTCAGCTCAACGATGTAGCTGGTATCCGTCACATCGATAATTTTGCCGCGAAAGATATCCACGAGCCGTTTCAGCTCTTCTCGGTTGTTGCGCTCCGCCTTCAGCTTGATCAGCATCATCTCCCGCTCGATATGAGGACCGTCGGAGAGATCCAATAGTTTGACCACTTCGATCAACTTGTTGAGCTGTTTGGTGATCTGCTCAATAATCGCCTCATCACCTCGGGTAACCAGGGTCATACGGGACAGAGAGGGATCTTCAGTCGGCGCCACCGTCAACGACTCAATGTTATAGCCTCGTGCGGTAAAAAGGCCCGCAACCCGGGAAAGCGCACCCGATTCATTTTCCATCAGAATAGAAATAATGTGTCTCATTGTTTTAAACCAGCTCGCTTTCCGGGGGTAGATACATCTCGTGGTGGCCTTTGCCCGCCTCAATCATCGGGTAGACATTCTCATTCGGGTCAATCACCACATCCATAAAGACCAGACGATCCTTAAGAGAGAAGGCCTCCGTCATGGCACCTTCCAGGTCTTCCGGTTTCTCAATCTTCATGCCGACATGGCCGTAACTTTCAGCGAGTTTGACGAAGTCGGGCAGCGCATCGACATAGGAGTGCGAATAACGGCCGTCATAGAAGAACTCCTGCCACTGACGCACCATGCCCATGTAGCCGTTATTGAGCAGCATGATTTTGATCGGCAGGTCATGCTGGGTGCAGGTGGCCAGCTCCTGAATACACATCTGGATACTGGCTTCGCCGGTGATACAG
>JAKSCN010000112.1 GCA_022360595.1 Chromatiales bacterium | reverse complement strand
TGCCTTGCTGGACAAAAAATGGCCTTGGCAGTGATAATCAAATTAGTGTCAACAAGCCCTAGGGTCCGTTACCTATATTGGTCAACATTTTTCAGGTTTCGTTGCGCGCAAACGCCCCCTCTGTTTCAAGGGAAAAAAGAGCCCTACCGAACATAAAAAGGAAATAAAAACAGGACAAGAGGGGTGGGGGCCACTGCCACAACACCAGCGCCCCCCACTCTCCAGCAATAGGGTCTAGTAGATTACTGAACTTACCGCCTGATCCATCAGTCACACCTCCTCCAAAACAGGCGCACCCTCTTCCAGTTGCGCTTCGGCGTCCACCTGCTCGGCAACAGTCTCTACGGCTCTCTGTAGATCTGATTGATCCAGCTTAAAATAGTCCATCAAGCGGGTCAGTTCCGCCGCCTGCTGATCCAATGCTCGGCCGGCTCTGGCGGAGTCATCAACCAATCCGGCATTCTGTTGATTGAGCTGATCCAATTGAGCAACAGCCAGATTGACCTGATTGATACCGGCGGTCTGCTCATTACCGGCCACGGAGATCTGCGTAACAGTCTCACCCACCGATTTCACAGACCCCTGAATCTTCTCAAGAGCCAACCCTGTCTGATGAACAAGGCGGTTACCTTCACTGACCCTCTTGGAGCTATCGCCAATCAGGGCGGAAATCTCCTTAGCCGCCTCTGTGGTGCGCTGAGCCAGAATACGCACTTCACCGGCCACCACCGCAAATCCACGGCCATGGTCACCCGCGCGCGCCGCCTCCACCGCGGCATTCAGGGCGAGCAGATTAGTCTGAAAGGCTATACCGTCAATCAGCGTGGTAATTTCCGAGATCTGTCGGCTGGACTCCTCAATCATCCCCACCGCCTCTTCGGCACGGGAGACCACATTGATTCCCTCATTAGCCTCACGCAGCGACTCCTGCATCATCTTGTTCGCGCTATCGGCATGTTCGGCATTCTGCTCTACCGTGCTGGCCATCTCTTCCATGCTGGCCGATGTCTCCTCCAGGGAAGCCGCCTGCTCTGAGATTCGGTAGGTGAGATCACCCCCACTTTTGGAGATATTATTTGCACCTGTACGCACATCTTGCGCCATTGCACGCACCTCACCCACCATTTGACCAAGCTTCTGGATAGTCGTGGCCATTGAGTCGGTGATCATGCCTAGCTGGCCCTGATGTTTACGTTCAATCCGTTGACTTAAATCCCCTTCACTCATGCCACTGGTGACAATGGTGATCTGCTTAATGGCATCTTCCAGCGCATTCATTGACGCGTTGATATCATCTTTCAACACACTGAGCTGACCACTGGTCTCAGCGGTGACACGCCGGTCAAAGTCCCCTTTTGCCGCCGCGTTCATTACCTGGCAAACATCCGCAATCGCCACATCCAATATCTCCATTGTACGATTGGCCATCTGAATCACGGATTGAAAGTCCCCTTCAAAGCCGGCGACATCCGTAACACGTTTGAAATCGCCCTGCTGCAGCGCCTCCATCATGCGCATAACACTGGCCATACTGCGCTCAATACTCTGACTGCTGCCGTTGACCCCCTCTTTCAAATTCGCCAGATCACCCTTCAAATCAGCGTCTACTCGGGCGGAAAAATCACCACCTTTAAGAGCGGAAACAACATGCTCAACAGACTTAATGGCGCTCTGTTGTTGGTCCAACATGGTATTCAATGCGCTACCGGCCTGACCCAACTCATCACTTGTCGATACATCGGCACGCTGACTCAGATCACCGCTATTAGATACATTCAACATAAGATTACTCAGTGCAGTAACTGGGCGGGTAATAAGCCTGATCACCACCACCGAGACAGAAATACCGACAATCACCGCCCCCAACAGCAGCACACTGGTAAAATTGATCATCTCATCCAGGCTGGCGTGGGCGGTGTCACTTGCTTGTTCGGTTGTAACGCGAGCAACTTCCTGGAGTCGCAACGCAGTCTGTTCCAGCTCAACGGTAAGACCGGGGATATCCTTCTCAAGCAACTGCTTCTCATGTTTCATCAATTTCTTGAGCCGCTTGACTGCCACCTCAAACTCACCCAGCGTTCCATCAACGATAGCGCTCCACTCTGAGTAGCGATCCCCGGCGGGAGTAAACTGATAGTGACCGATGCTATCTTTCAGATAGTTCATCGCCTCCCTGGATGCCATCACCTCCAACTCCGCACGCATGATATTTTCCGAGCGGCCGGAAGTGGTGTATACCGCGATATGATAACGCGTGCTATCCAGATGCTGCTTAATGGATGCCACTTCAAGTGATATATCCTGATGTCTATTTTGCGCTGCCAGAATTGCCAGATCAGTCAATGCCTGTGCAAGCACCGGGCCTTTAACCTGCTCCAGTTCAAAAATAGTGTTATCTATCTGTTGTAGATCGTCCGGCAACTGGTGGAGTACAAGATCGGTATAAGAGCGATAGAGTACGACAAACTTTTCCAACTGTGCCGACTGCTGTTCGGTAAGCACCTGATCACCCAGCTCAGTAAGAAACCAGTTTTGCTGTTCAATTTTCAAGTCAAGCAGCAGCAGATCATCCGATGAATGAGAGTGAAGATAGTGATTCAGCAGCGCTCCAGTGCTCTCTATATTGGTAATTAACTCAGAGGCCAGCCCAACAACGGGAACCGCTTCTTTTGTAATGACATCCACGTTGCGATCGACATCCTTAACATCGATGTATACGATCGCCCCAACCAACACAAACATCAACAGCAGTAGTGCGGGTATAATGGCAACTTTTTTTGCGATGGGTAAATTGCCAAAGTAATTACCCCAATTGGCCGTGCTCGCAGACATGACTCTTCTCCTCCGTGATAAAGGATTGTGCGTTGACAAACAGTAGTGCCGGGGAATCTCTGATCAATTCGTGAACGGATGCTCTGAGGCCAAAATCGCCGACTTCTGCGTTAGAAAACTGGCCAATAGCCTGCTATTGCCTGCGTTTTCTGCCTTGAATTCGACGATTTTGACTCTCATATCATTCCGCCCAGAATTCATCAGAGGTTCCCTAGATATTCTGCTCCAGTGTTTCCAAACAACTGCCAAGCAGTTGCATCTGCATCAGCACATCGGCGGGTTTTTTGTTCTCCGGCACCGGAAGAGAGCTTCGCTGGGCTGTCGCACCCATGTGTACTTTCAGCCGAATCAGTTCAGCCAGAATATTATTTGTCGTATCGTATACGTCGGCAGGTGCAATTTTGCCTTCCGGAAAATTGCTCACTCTCACCGGCGCAATATCCAGCTTTCGCTCCACGCGGGCGATCCGATAAAGATTTTTAAACCCGGCAATATTGGGGTGTTTGGGTTTGATGTCGCTCTGCCGCGCTGGCGGCTTGTCCGGCAAGGCAATATTGAGCTTATTCGCGATGATCGCCACTTCATTCAGCGCGTACTGCACATTGCGAAAAACCAGATTTGGGTTGATCGGTCCAACCAGATCATCGAGCAGATAGGAGGCGGCCCACAAGTTTTCATAAACATTGGACGACGTCTTACCCGGTTCAAATGGCACCGATGGCGCTAACTGATTAATGTTTAGCGCTTGTTTAATTTTGTCGGTCTCCGCCAACAACACTTCAATGCTCTCAAGCACATCACCGGGTGTCAGTTTCTTTAACGGAATCTCTGCGGCGGTGATAGCGGGCAGATTATGCTTTTTCTGTAAGCGACCGACTTTCGCCCTGACTTCAAGAGACTTGGTATAGGCGTGTAGTGGCAGCTTATGGGTCTGGAGACCGGGCACCTTGGCCGAGGTGGTCACATTGCTGTGCTCGCGTATCAGCTTGATATCATTGATCAGTTGTTGGCTGGCTTGGTAAACATGACTCGGCGTAATGGTTTCCGCCTGCGCGGCAAACGACAAAAACAGACCACTACCAATCACCAACAGTAGCCGAGCAACTGACAGCAAGTATTGACTACCTACTGTGCCTCCTTTGTGAATATTCATGCGCTTAATCCTTTGTTATTCCCTACTCTTCGAACCAGTGCTTGCCTATACCAGAACAACCCAGACAATCCTGTGCTCTTCCCAAGAAACCTGTTGTTTCGTACGTTAAAAAAGCTGAGATAAATTATTGAGATCAGTCAGGCAGGTGCATATGTAACATCGAAGCGCGACACTCCCTGTGCTTTTTGAAAGCGAGACGGTTACAGCGCCTCACATTCACTCTTTTATCTACCTCCCGTATCACTGCACGCGGAAATCCGGCGTGAATCATATTCATAAAACAGGCCAATATGGCAAACGGCTCATACTTCCATTCAAACCGCGCTTCCACATCA
>JAKSCN010000303.1 GCA_022360595.1 Chromatiales bacterium | reverse complement strand
GAGAGTAACGCTTCAGGTACACCGCTGTCGCTCTATTTTCATATCCCATTTTGCGACACCATCTGCTTCTACTGCGCATGTAATAAGATTGCGACCAAGGATCGTGGTCTGAATGCTCCCTATCTGCAGCGTCTCTATAAAGAGATGGAGATGCAGGGGGAGCTTTATGACAAATCACGCCGGGTCGATCAGCTCCATTGGGGTGGGGGTACGCCAACCTTTTTGAGTCATGAACAGATGGCGGAACTGATGAAGGTGACCGGTGAGCACTTCCAGCTTGCCGATGACGATACCGGTGAGTATTCCATCGAAATCGATCCGCGTGAAGCCAATGCCGAGACTGTTAAAGTACTGCGTGAAGCCGGCTTTAACCGGATGAGCTTGGGTGTGCAGGATTTTGATGAACGGGTGCAGAAGGCGGTCAATCGTATTCAGACCGAAGAGGAGACGTTTACCGTTCTGGATGCAGCCAAAGCATCCGGTTTCCGTTCGGTAAGTATCGACCTGATTTATGGTTTGCCGTTTCAATCCGTAGAGAGCTTCGCCAAGACACTGGATCGCGTTCTGGAGGTGGGCCCCGATCGTCTATCGGTGTTCAACTATGCGCATCTGCCCCAAATGTTTAAACCACAGCGCCGCATTAATGAGGCGGATCTGCCAGCCCCGCAGGAGAAGCTGGAGATTTTGAAGATGACTATCGATCATCTCACCTCGGCGGGGTATGTCTATATCGGTATGGATCACTTTGCTCGTCCGGATGATGAATTGGCTATTGCTCAGCGAGAAGGGTCGCTCTATCGCAATTTTCAAGGTTACTCCACCCACTCCGACTGTGATCTGGTGGCCATGGGAGTTACCTCGATCAGCATGGTGAACAACACCTATAGCCAGAATGTGCGTGATCTGGAGAGCTACTATGAGCACATCGACGCCGGACGCCTGCCTGTGCTGAGGGGCATCGGGTTGAGTGAGGACGACCTGATTCGCCGTGATGTAATTACCCAGTTGATCTGTAACTTCGCGCTCTCCTATGGGCGGATCGAGCAGACCTGGGGCATTTCCATGGCTGACTATTTCACTGAAGAGCTAAAACGCCTGGATCAGATGGTTGAAGACGGCCTGATTGAGAAAGATGAAAGCGGCTTGGTTGTGATGCCGCGAGGACGGCTGCTGATCCGCAATATCTGCATGGCCTTCGACAAATATCTGCCCCCCATTTCGCAGCAGAAGAACTTCTCTAAAGTGATTTAGGTCTGGGTAACCAGTGGCACAGGCGTAAAAACCGATGAGAAGGGCCATTTGTTGCGATATTTGATGACAAAGATACGATTTATATTAGAATCTGCGGCAATCTCTGTAGTATAATGGTTGTTTGATTTGGCGAATCTTATTCGCCGCAATAAAATCGCGGATGTGGTGAAATTGGTATACACGCCAGATTTAGGTTCTGGTGCCGAAAGGCGTGAGAGTTCGAGTCTCTCCATCCGCACCATGTTTGGTCATCGCCGTTGCGTGAATCGCTGCGGCGCTGTTCGTTTGTTTAAATCTATTTTTCTAGACGATGAGATGGTGGCGGGGGCTGCCAGAGAGGTTTTTCATGCAAGTTTCGGTTGAATCCAGCGAAGGACTAGAACGCAAAATGACAGTTGAACTGCCTGTAGAGCAGGTGAATGAGGCTGTTGAAAAGCGTTTGAAAGAGATCGCACGCACAGTCAAATTGGATGGCTTCCGTCCAGGTAAGGTGCCGATGTCCGTCGTACGTAAGCGTTTTACCGGGCAGGTGCGTGATGAGGTTTTTGGTGACCTTATTCAGTCAACATACTTTCAGGCGCTCTCTCAGGAGAAGCTGCAGCCTGCTGGTGAACCTAAGATTGAGCCGCTTGAGAAGGACCCAAAAGAGGGCGTTGGTTACATTGCTACCTTTGAAGTCATGCCGGAAGTGGCTATCAAGGATATGAGTGGTGCTGTAATCAAAAAGGCAGTTGCTGAAGTCAGCGATGCCGATCTTGATGGCATGATTGAAAAATTGCGTCAGCAGCGTACCACCTGGAATGAGGTTGAGCGCGAAGCTCAGGATGGCGATCAGGTCACTATCTCATTCAAAGGCTTCATCGATGGTGAGGCGTTTGACGGCGGTTCAGCCGACAGCGTACCCTTGGTACTGGGTTCCGGCTCCATGATTGAAGGCTTTGAAGCGGGTTTGGTTGGTGCCAAGGCTGAGGAAAGCAAAACGCTCGAACTGAAATTTCCTGAAGATTACCGGGTTGAAACCCTGGCAGGAAAAGATACAACCTTTGAGGTAGAGGTTGGCAAGGTTGCTGAGCCTGTACTACCGGAGGTTGATGAAGAGTTCATCAAGGTGTTCGGTGTGACGGAAGGTGGTGTTGACGCTTTCAAAGCCGAAATCCGCGGCAATATGGAGCGCGAGCTGGAGGAGAAGATTCATAGCGGCGTAAAACAGCAGGCAATGGATGCGCTGTTGGAAGTGAACAGTTTTGATGTGCCTCAGGCGTTGATTACCCAGGAGGCCCAGGCGCTGCAGCAGCAGGCAAAGGCCAATATCGCTCAGAGCGGTCAGCCCAGCCAGATCGAATTGCCGATCAATCTGTTTGAAGATCAGGCCAAGCGCCGCGTGCAGCTAGGCCTGCTGATTGCCGAAATCATCGAGCAGAATAAGATCGAAATCGATGCTGATCGTGTACGTGCCAAAGTAGAGCAGTTTGCACAATCTTACGAGCAGCCGCAGGAAGTTATCGACTACTATTATAGTGATAAGAAGAACTTGGCGGCTGTTGAAAACGTGGTGCTGGAAGACCAGGTAGTGGATTGGGTGATTGAACAGGCTAAGGTGGAAGAGCAGAGTTCAACCTTCGAAGAGATCATGAACCCCCAACAGTCTACTCCTGAGGAAGCATCTGAATAATATTGTTTAAAGGTTTTCTCTGATATGACCGATAACAGCCACATGAGCGCATTGGATGCACAAAATCTCGGACTGATCCCGATGGTTGTCGAACAGACATCCAGAGGTGAGCGTTCTTACGATATCTACTCCCGTCTGTTGAAAGAGCGGGTGATTTTTCTCGTGGGACCGGTTGAAGATCAGATGGCCAATCTGGTGGTGGCACAACTGCTGTTTTTGGAGTCGGAGAATCCCGATAAGGATATTAATATCTACATCAATTCGCCAGGCGGCTCGGTAACGGCTGGTCTGGCGATCTATGACACCATGCAGTTCGTCCGTCCAAATGTGAGTACCATGTGTATCGGTCAGGCTGCCAGCATGGGCGCACTGTTGTTGGCTGGCGGTTCGCCAGGCAAACGCTTCTGTTTGCCCAATTCGCGGATGATGATACATCAGCCTCTGGGTGGTTTTCAGGGGCAGGCAACCGACATCGAAATCCATGCCAAAGAGATTTTGCTGCTGCGCGACAAATTGAATCGAATTTTGTCGCACCATACGGGTCAAACGCTCGAGACGATTGAAAGAGACACGGAACGTGACAATTTCATGAGTTCTGAAGATGCGGTCGATTACGGTCTGATTGATAAAGTTCTAGATAGTCGTCCCGGCCCCGAAGTGGCGAAATAACATATACCTTTGATGGAATAAGATTGAATTTTTCTGTCGTAGGTTATAAAAAAGGATTGTGCTGTATTGGATTTCTCCTGCTGACTGCAGCGATATAACGCTATTCTCTGGGTAGCCGAGAGGATCGACTGAAGTCCAGCGTTGAATTTTGCCCCGTTTGATATCATGTTGGCTATTATCTAAAAGCGGGGATGTATGAGGATGCCTGTATGAGTGATGACAAATCTAGAGGTGATGACGGTAAACTGCTCTACTGCTCGTTTTGCGGTAAGAGCCAGCATGAAGTGCGCAAACTGATTGCCGGTCCCTCTGTGTTCATCTGCGACGAATGTGTCGAATTATGTAACGACATTATTCGTGAAGAGATGCAGGAGGGGACTGCAGAGGTCTCTGGTAACCTACCTAAGCCTTATGAAATCAATGAGATGCTTGATCAATATGTGATTGGTCAGGCACGCGCTAAAAAAGTTCTTTCTGTTGCGGTATACAACCACTATAAACGTTTGGATGTACACAGCAACAAAGATGAT
>JAKSCN010000383.1 GCA_022360595.1 Chromatiales bacterium | reverse complement strand
TAAATTTACCCCAGTTAACTTATTGAATAGCCATCGTTTTAACCATTTGATTGAGGTCAATGTATGGCGCCAGGCGCTGCTGTAGATTGCAATCTAAGCCAAAGTGCCGAGTTAGCCAAAGAGCCGAGTTAGAAAGAGACATCCTGAAGATGCAACGACTTTTTTTCGCCCTGCTGATCGTATTGACCACTGCCCTAGCCAGCCCTGCCATGGCGGAGCCGGATCAGCAGCGCCAAAACGATCTGCTCCACCTGCTCAAGCACGACTGCGGCTCCTGCCACGGCATGCGCCTGGAAGGTGGCCTCGGCCCGGCACTGAAACCGGAAAAACTACAACACTGGGATGCCAAACAGCTAGCCGTAACCATCCTGTATGGCAGACCAGGCACGCCCATGCCACCCTGGCGCCCCTTCCTTAGCGAAGAAGAGGCAATCTGGCTCGCCAATCAACTAAAACAAGGGGTACAACCATGAGGCGTTTTGCGCTGCTGCTATCACTGCTGATTCTGCCCACGCTGGCTGGGGCCGAGTGTCTCACCCGCGGCACCGGTGATATGGGTATCATCATCGAACGGGCTGCGGGCAGCCTGCAGGTGGTCGATACCACAGCCCACAAATCCCTGTTTCGCGTGACCGGCCTGGGTGACCTCTCCCACGCCTCAGCGGTCTACTCACGCGACGAGCGCTACGCCTACATCTTCGGCCGCGACGGTGGCCTCACCAAAGTGGACATCCTCTGCGGCAAAATCGTCAAACGGGTCATCCAGGGCGGCAACAGCATCGGCGGCGCCATCTCCCAGGACGGTTCACTGATCGCCGTCTCCAACTACGAACCCGGTGGGGTAAAGATTTTCGATGCGGATGATCTCTCCCTGGTTGCCGATATCGAGGCCACCCAGGTGAACGCACAGAAAAACGCCAAGACCGTTGGTCTGGTGGACGCCCCGGATCAGAAATTTGTGGTCAGCCTCTACGACACCGGCGAGAGCTGGATCATCGACATGAGCGACCCCAAGAATCCAGCGATCAAACGCTTCACCGATGTAGGCAAACTCCCCTACGATGCGCTGATCAGCGGTGACGGCCGCTACTACATCGCCGGACTCTTCGGTCAGGACGGCCTGGCACTGCTCGATCTCTGGCACCCCGAAAAAGGCACCCAACTGATTCTGAAAGATTACGGCAAAGGCAATCAGAAGCTGCCGGTCTACAAAATGCCCCACCTGGAAGGCTGGGCGATGGCCGGTGATCAGGCCTTCCTCCCCGCCGTCGGGCAGCACGAAGTATTAGTAGTGGAAAGCAAGGGCTGGAAGCAGACCGGTCGCATTTCGGTGCACAGCCAACCCGTGTTTGTGATGGCGCGCCCCGACGGCCGTCAGGTCTGGGTCAACTTCGCGTTTCCCGACAACGACACCATTCAGGTGATCGATACCGAAAGCCAGCAGGTCATCAAGACATTTACCCCGGGCAAAGGCGCCCTGCATATGGAGTTCTCACCCCGCGGCGAAGAGGTGTGGATCTCCATTCGTGACAAGGATGAAGTTCAGAT
>JAKSCN010000671.1 GCA_022360595.1 Chromatiales bacterium | reverse complement strand
ATTGGCTGGTGATGGCTGGAAGCTGTCATTCATGTAACATTCACCTAGATGCAGTTTTTTATTCTTCACATGCCTATGGGTAATTGTACTTCGTGGGGATTCTTTATACCTTCATATATAAGGCTCGCTTATGTCTGGAGAATCGATTATGTAATCCAACTAATTTGCAACAGACATAAATGGAAGTTCACTAACAATTATAAGTATAAAAAACAACAGATTATGATGATGTAAAAAACAGACTTAATTATCTTTACTCACTAACCTTGGGTGTTGAGCGGGAATAAAGTCCGCCACAAATGGCCGAATAGAATCAATAGGTTATATATGTTTCTGTGACAGAGTTGTTTTTCTCGTATCAGAAGAAGCTGCTTGCTATTTCTGGAGCTTTGGCATTTTCATTGGTGCGGTGGTTGTCTCCAGCGTCTGTTTTAAAAATGGCTCCGTATTGGAATAGGGCCGTTTCCCTGTTTGTACTTGCGAAGTGTCGCAGCCGGGTTGCACACAGCATCAGGGGAAATTTAAATTCCCAAATAAAAAATTCTACAAGATGACACCTGAGACGCATTTCCTGGGAAGTATTAACAGGCCCCAAGGCGCCTTGAGTTTTTTGAGGTGCCCTATACTTAACCACAAGGGGTGTTTGGGATATTTCCGGTTGGGAAGAGGCCGGTTGGCAGATGAGCAGGCAAGGGATTTGAATTCCTCCAACGCAGCAGTATCAGGATATTTCTGCAATTGGCGTACTCTGCCCCATCATGCAGCTTGGTGGATATAGTGGTTAAGGCATCAAACATCCCTGTTGATGGATGGTGTTATGAACGAGAGCTTCAAAAACACAAAGAAGAACTCGCAGGCTTTGGAAGCTAGTCGCATACTCGATGTCGCGTTGGAGATGGCGTGCGAGCAAGATAACTGGTACGACCTCAGTCTTGTAGAGTTGGCGAAACGTTGTGGTATGTCCGTTAATGGTGTTCGCCGCTATTATGCAGATACTAACGCCATTGCCGATGCCTGGTTTTCACAGGCGCTGGAGGCCATGCTTTCCTCAGAGTTCGAGATTATTGAGACTTTGCCGGTCAAGGAGCGTCTGGAGTTCATTATTTGGCGCTGGTTTGAAGCACTTGCGCCATACCACCAGGTAACTGCTCAGATGTTAGGGGCAAAGCTTCATCCGCCCCACATCCACCATTGGGTGCCCATGGTCTTTGATTTGTCACGTTTGGTTCAATTGTGGCGCGACGCGGCCGGGCTGCATGCCAGTGGTCGTCGCAGACAGCTTGAGGAGCTCGCACTTACGGGGATTTTTCTGGCAACTTTGCGGGCGTGGTGTCGTGATGAAAGTCCCCAACAGACCCAAGCGTATTCCCGGCTTTCAGAGCTCCTGACAGAAGCAGAACGGGCCGCCAAATTCTGGTTCTCTCCCGAGACACGTTGAAACCCCAGGTTTATTGGAATTGATTATTGAATGTACGGTGCGATCAGACTGCTCACATTGACTTGTGCCCTCAGGCGGGCACAAAGCAGATAAGTGCCTCCGAACTTCCGGTGCAGAAATAGCACGTCGGTGGGCGGCAGATGCATGTAACGCTGATTGAGTCTCAGGGCTACAGCCTGCTCCGCGACGCGCATCGACAGGTCAGAGGTGCCGAAATCAAACAGGCCCTGGTGTCGCATAGGCTCGGCAACCGCGCAGATCATTTCGCACATCGCTTGACGGTAAGGCGCGGCCTCATCGGCTCGCAAATAACCCAACTCTACTGCACGGCTCTCGATAGCAGAAATATTCCCCATTGCGGCCGCTCCCATCAGATGTTGAAAGGCATCAACCAATTCAGGTGAGTAGTGGCGCGTGGCACCGAAATCAAGCAGTCCGATACGGCCTTGCTCGGATTCGTAGCGGTAGTTACCAAAATTAGCGTCGGTCTGTACCAGGCCCCATTCGAAAACCTCTTTTAAGACCAGGCCCAGCAGCCGTGTCGCGACTTGATTACGGACGCTGCGTGGAGCATCGTTGAGGGTTTCGATGGGAACACCGGGAACGAAGGACATTGTGAGTACGTTAGGGGTAGTTAGTGACTCATCCACCGTTGGTAGATTGAAGTTGGCGTCGTCCCCAATGAGGGTACTGTACTCAGCAATGCTTTCCGCCTCAGCGCAATAATCCGCTTCCAGATGGAGTTGCTGCTTGGCTTCATCGAGCAGCGTTGAAATGTCGTAATCGCTCGGAACCAAGTGCAAAAGCTTAAACAGAGCTGAAACATTATCGACGTCGCTGTCGATGCTTTTTCGAACACCGGGATACTGCACTTTGATTGCGAGATGCCGCGCATCCTTGGTTGTGGCTTCATGCACCTGCCCGATGGAAGCGGCCGCGAGAGGTGTGAAAGAAAACCGTTTGAATGCATTTTCCCAACCTTTACCCCAGGCTCCTTCCAGCACCTTCGCTACCTGACCCAGCGGCATTGGGTCAGCGTTCTCGCGCAGGGTAGATAGAATCTGGGTCAGTTCGGGGGGCAGGTAATCGCCGGCCTCCATCGAGAGCAATTGCCCGACCTTCATCACTGCACCGCGCATTTCTGCGAGCCGACGCACCAGATGTCGGGCATTGGTCGGTGTCAGCAGCAAATCGGCTGCCCTCAATGGTTCTCCGGCTGCTATAGATCTCGCGCCCTCGCTGACCATCTCGCCGGCAATGCGCCCAATAAGACGACCGAGTTGCAGTAAACGGTTTGCCCTATGGATCGGAAGGGACGTCTCTCTAGCCAAAACGTCATCTGACCTCTGGAAGTTCCAGTTTGAAATCGAGAACTGATTTTTCAAGTCAATCGCAACGATCTAGATGGGGATATTTATCAGTGAAAAATATCATCCGCTCAATTCAAGAGGCTCTACCGAAACTGAATAGTTCCCTTCTTTTGGAAAGATTGACATTCTGATTTGAAAGTATCTTTTGACACGGAACCGGGCTGGATCCACTCATTACAAACTGAGAAATAGCGTAGAGGCCAGTACGTTTCTCTGTTTATTTCCCCTCCCCGGGCTGAAATCTGTAGCCCGCCGGACCAGTTTCGGAAACCAATGCCGAAGTGATCGTTCACTTACTGGCGCCTATGCCTTGGCGGCAGCCAGCCCCGATGATGATTAGCGTATTGTGGTGACCCGTGCAGGTAGTCCGTTGGTGATCGGTCTGGGTGAGGGTGAGAATTTTATGGGCTAAGATGCCTTGGTTCTGCTGATCGAACACGAAGTCAAATAGCTGTTATCAAGAAGATCCTGATTAGCTTGGCTTTATCCATTTAACCATGGTTGTTAAAATTTTGGTGGCGGACAAGAAGATCTAATCCAATTATCTTGAAATTACGCCGAAGTAACTTCCTTAACTGGTCATGGGCCTTTAGCTATTATGCTTAACTGTAAATTATCAACTGTCACCCTGTCTCTCCTGTTGTTTTTATTGACCCCTCTGCTGTATGCGGATTCATCTGCAAAGTTGGCTAAAGGTATCGCTGCTCTTGATGAGAAAGAGTGGGAGACTGCGCATATGTTTTTGGCGCCTTTGGCAGAGGCAGGTAATAGCGAAGCCCAGTTTCGGTTAGGTTATTTATATCGAAATGGTTTCGGTGTTGATAAGAATTTTTCGGAGGCAGTATCCTGGTATCAAAAGGCAGCCATCTCTGGGCATGCTCAGGCCCAACATTATTTTGCCGTCAATTTGGAACTAGGGCGGGGTATCACACAAGATTTGAATGAAGCGGCCATCTGGTATCGAAGGGCGGCAGAGCAAGGTAGTCTTGATGCGCAGTTTTGGATGGCCAAGGCTTCGTTAACCGGCAATGGATTGAAGCGTGACCTGGAAACATCCTATCTATGGCATATTCTGGCCCTTGAACAAGATCCCGAGTGTGGTCGCCTGCAAAATGGCTTGGATGAACTGACCAACCAACTGACACCACTTCAAATTCAAGCACTTGATGATCAGATAGACATCTGGAGAGCCAATGGCAAACATGGTGTTCCCAAAAACTTAAGGTAGCCAGATTCACCAAAGCCCTGCAGTCTGCCCCAGATACGTTAGTCGAGTGTTCAGTGGTGGTGTTAACAGACCCTAGGTAACGTTTTACTTCACTCCTATATGTGATTGGATGTCATTGAGCTTGGCGTATAGCAATTACGCTTGTCATAAATTTTATTGCGCTTCTTAATAACAGGCTGATCTATTCATTGTGCTCGGTGTTAACCAAGCGCTCTTCACTTGAATCCAGCACTGGAGCAGCCTCAAGGTCACTGGCCTGCATCATCGATGCAATCCGCTGTAGTGACGATAGTAGAAGTGATTGCTCCCACTCCTTCATCTGACCAAAAGACTTGACGAAGCTTTCCTGCAATAGAGCTGGAGCCCTTTCTAGCACTTGTGTTCCGGTGTCAGACAAACTAACCCATACCTTTCTCTTGTCTTTGTTGTCACGTTCACGTGTCAGATAAGCTTTTTTCTCAAGGCGGTCAAGAATCGTGGTCACAGTAGCTTGGCTGAGACTGACAGAGCGTGCGAGCACGCTGGAAGTAACGGGCCCTTCGTCATGAATTATTTGCATGACTAACAATTGAGGGCCCGTTAGGCCTGATTCACGCTCGAGTTTCTTTGAGTGCAAATCAATCGCTCTGATAATTTGTCGTAAGGCAATTAGTACCTGATCATGAGTTTGCATGCTTTCTCTCTATGGATAGGCTCTAAAATATAGGGTTTTCAGTACATTATACGTCATCGATCTACCTTTTTGGTGGCGCCTGATACGCGCTCTTTGCTTGGCAAGTAAATATTTAGTACACTAATAATTATGATTCTAACCATTATGGTTTGTGCCAGCAGGTACTTCTTATTACATAAATTGCCCCCCAGCAGCTCCGGATAGCTAATCTAATTAGCTGCCATCTGACTCAACACTGCTTCTTATCTTCGGTGATTACCATGATTGCCGGTGCAACCAATCTTAAGTGGGGCGTAGTTGTCACAGGCCATCAAAATTACGGCTGAACTAAATGAGCAAACTCAAAGAGCTAAAAAACATAGACTGGACTGAAATCGATTGGCAGAAGGAACTTAAGAACAACATAAATTCAATTGACTCCCTGACACAGTACATTGACTTATCAGAAGATGAGGAGAAGACGTTAAGAGAGGTGGTTGATAACCACCCGATGAACATCCCGAGATACTATCTGAGCCTCATTGATGAAACTAATGAAAAGGATGCGATCAGAAAGCTAGCGCTTCCCAGTGAAGAGGAGTTGGTAGTCGCCGGGTCCATGGGAGAGACCACCCAGGATCCCTATGGCGATGACAAGCATAACAAGGGAAACGGTATCCTGCATAAGTACCCCTACTCTGCCCTTGTTGTAGCCACCGATTACTGTTCTATGTATTGCCGGCACTGCTTTAGAAAAGCGATTGTCGGACTACCCAATGATAAAACGGTAGAGAATTTTCAACGTGCCGCAGAGTGCATCAGGGAGCACAAAGAGATTACCAATGTTGTGATCTCAGGTGGGGATCCCCTGTTAATCAATACCCGCAGAATCAAAAAAATCCTCGAAAGCCTGATCGATATTGATCATGTCAATTATGTTCGCATCGGTACCAGAACCCCTGTCGTCTATCCGATGAGGTTTTTTGATGAAGAATTGCTAGAGGCCTTCAGGGAGTTCAACAAACGCAAAGCACTTTATCTACCCACCCATTTTAATCATGTGAGTGAAATAACAGATATCGCCAAAGAAGCCGTTCTGAAAATCAGGGAGGCCGGCGTTACCGTCAACAATCAGGCTGTTTTTCTGGAAGGGGTTAATGACAGCGTGGAAGACATTGAAGACCTGATGAATGGGCTGGTGAGGATTGGTGTGAATCCCTACTACCTGTACCAGTGCATGCCTGTTTCACGCGTCAGGCATCATTTTCAAGTTCCGTTGAAAAAGGGTGTGGATATTGTCGATAAAGCTAAAGAACGATTGGATGGGTATGCCAAGCGTTTCAAGTTCATTATGGGCCATGACATCGGCAAAATCGAAATATGCGGAAGAGTCGACGATAAATTAATTCTAAAGCATATTCATTCCAGACCTGAAAAGCCCCATGAAGCAAGCCAGATAAAGATTATGCAATTGGATGATAAAGCCGGATGGCTTGACGACATGCAAGAGATCAGCCTGTAGATTGTTTCCTAGGGCCTGTTAACACTAAACAAAAAAGATAAAGAGCAGGCATTAAAGAACTTCAATGATCTTTCTCCCTTACAAACCGGGTATTTCTTATGACTGATTCAACAACGAATGACCCCTACGCCTCAGATTACGAAGTGGGGCAAGATAATCTTAATATGTTCGGCATGGATCTCCATAACCCGGTATTTTTTGTTAGTGCTGGGCTGATTCTACTGTTCGTGATTGGAACACTGGTGTTTCCCTCTGATGCCAAAGTCATGCTGGATGGGGCTAAAGGCTGGTCAATAGAGCATTTCGACTGGCTATTTATCTGGGGCGCCAATCTGTTTGTAATCTTCTGTATAGCATTGGTATTTCTGCCGGTGGGGAAGATTCGCATAGGAGGTGAGGATGCAGTTCCAGAGTTTAGCACCCTTTCCTGGTTTGCCATGCTGTTCGCCGCAGGCATGGGGATCGGCCTCATGTTCTGGAGCGTGGCCGAGCCAGTCGCCTATTACACAAACTGGTATGGGACACCGCTTAACGCACCGCCAAATACTCCTGAGGGGGCAAGTGCCGCTATGGGAGCAACAATGTTCCACTGGGGGCTACACCCTTGGGCGATCTATGCCATAGTCGCACTCTCGCTGGCATTTTTCAGTTTCAATAAAGGTTTGCCACTCACCATTCGCTCGGCTTTTTATCCTATTTTGGGTGAAGCTTGCTGGGGCTGGGCTGGTCATATCATTGATCTACTGGCGGTTTTAGCGACAATCTTCGGGCTTGCCACATCACTCGGACTCGGTGCACAACAGGCTGCCGGCGGTTTGCAGCATCTGTTTGGCATAAGCAGTGAAATCAATACACAGATCGCCATTATTGTCGGTGTGACCAGCATTGCTATCTTCTCCGTGGTACGTGGAATCGACGGAGGTGTAAAAATGCTGAGCAACATCAATATGACGATGGCACTGATACTGTTGCTGTTCGTTCTCATACTAGGTCAAGGCCTCGGAGTATTCGGCAGTCTCATCGATACTACAGGGGCTTACCTGTCGAACTTGCTACCTCTAAGCAACTCCTTTGGCCGTGAAGACGATACCTGGTTTCACGGTTGGACCGTATTCTACTGGGCTTGGTGGATCTCTTGGTCGCCATTTGTCGGCATGTTTATCGCCCGAATTTCTAAAGGCCGCACTGTGCGTCAATTTGTGATTGCGGTGCTGATGGTGCCAACGTTTGTCACGCTCATCTGGATGACGGTCTTTGGCGGCACAGGGTTGGATCAAGCTATCAATGGTGTCGGGCAACTGGCGAACGGAATCTCTGATGTCTCGCTGGCGATGTTCCATATGCTGGAGAACCTGCCGCTGTCACAACTCACATCGTTTCTGGGTATCGCCCTGGTGCTGGTTTTCTTCGTTACATCGTCGGACTCCGGTTCTTTGGTGATCGATAGCATCACCGCAGGAGGCAAAGTGGATGCGCCGGTACCCCAACGCATCTTCTGGGCGACATTGGAAGGCGTAATAGCGGCCACACTGCTCTACGGAGGTGGCGCTGAAGCCCTTAAAGCTCTGCAGGCTGGAGCGATTACTGCAGGCCTGCCATTTACAGTTGTTCTGATTGTGATGTGCTTGAGCCTCTATAAGGGGCTTAAACAGGAACACAAGCAACTCAGTGTAATTGAAAGCAAGCGTGGTTAGAGGTTATACAGGTACTCATGAACCTGTTTCTGCTTAAGTGCTCGCCACCTATCCGGTATCAAATTAGTGTTAACAGCCCTAGCTAAAAATTCTGCCGGATAGGGAACGGCCATGCCAATAAAGCCCCATGTGACAGCCGCCCAAGTGTGTGGTTTCCTGGAAAGCCGTATAAAGAGTGGCGAGTGGGGAGCCGAAGCGAAGCTCCCCTCCGAGCGGGCAATCAGTGATCAGCTGCAGACCAGCCGAGTAACGGTGCGTGAGGCTTTGAAACGCCTGGAGGCGAATGGGCAGATCTATCGCTCCAATCGTCGTGGCTGGTTTGTGGCACCCCCGCGTATCGATTACGATCCCAGTCGTTCCGCCCACTTCACCCAGTATGCCCTCGAACAAGGTTATTCACCTTATACCGAGTGTTTGATGCAGCGGTTGATTCAGGCGGATGATGATCTGGCCGGTAAGATGGCCGTGGCAGAAGGCACCCAACTGCTGGAATTACACCGTTGCCGGGGGATCAATGGCCGCCTTGTCTATCTGGAGGAGATTTTTTTGCGGGCGGATCTCTGGCCGGACCTGATAGAACAGCCGCCTGACCAATCCCTCAGTACCATGCTACGCAATCACTACGGCCAGCTCTTCAAACAGGTGGACGTTGATATCAGTATCGCCAGCCTATCCGCTGCCCAAGCTGAAATCTTGCAGGCGCCGGCAGGGTGCAGCTGCTTTTATATCAGCCGTCGAACACTCAATCAGGAGGGTCTGGTGATCGAGTATGACCGGGAGTACTGGCGTCATGATGCGTTGAATATCAAGGTAACTCATCAGTTTGCCGAGTGACCTCCACCACTGGTGGCATCCCCCAAGCTATAACCTCAGCTTTCAAGCCAAACTCCAGCTTAAGCATTCGTCATAAAAAATTCACCCTGTGGCTCAAAACCCAAGGCTAAACTGGTATACACCAGATTTCTTCGGCGTTGTTATATTCAGCGCCACATTCAGGAAGCACACTTATGACACGCGACCCTTACCTGCTGACGCCTGGGCCCATTACCACTTCGCTATCGGTTAAGGAGGCCATGCTCCACGACTGGGGATCCTGGGATGCCGATTTCAACGCCGTTACAGCCGAAGTGTGTGAGCGACTATTGGCTGAGGCCAATGCCGGGCAGAGCCATGTTTGTGTGCCTGTTCAGGGCAGCGGAACATTTGCGGTAGAGGCGACCCTGGCAACGGTTATTCCTCCCGATGGCAAGGTGCTCATTCTGATGAATGGGGCCTACGGCCAGCGCATGGCGAAGATCTGCGACTATATCGGTCGCGATTATGTGACTTTGGATAAAGGGGACTATCTGCCACCTCAACCTGCTGAAGTTGAGGTGATCCTGCAGAATGACCTGGAGATAACCCATGTGGCGGTGGTTCATTGTGAAACCAGCTCCGGCATTCTGAATCCTATCGAAGGGATTGCCGAGGTGGTCGCCACAGCGGGTCGTCGGCTGATCATCGATTCGATGAGTGCTTTTGGAGCGTTGCCGGTGGATGCCCGTAGCTTGGCGTTTGATGCCTTGGTCTCGTCACCCAATAAATGCTTTGAGGGGGTACCGGGATTTGGCTTTGCCTTGATCAAGCGCTCGGTGCTGAAGTCAGCCAAAGGTCATGCCCACTCCTTGAGTCTCGATCTGCACGATCAGTGGCTTTATATGCAGCGTACCGGCCAGTGGCGCTATACGCCGCCAACCCATGTGGTTGCGGCTCT
>JAKSCN010000575.1 GCA_022360595.1 Chromatiales bacterium | reverse complement strand
TCACCAAAGTTCTCCACGCTACCGCCCACCGGTTGGGTGACTGCGGAGATAGTTATAGTGTCGTTATCGGGGTCGGTATCGTTGGCCAGTACATCGATGAGGACAGCACCGCCGTTTCGCTGTGCTTGTACCTGGTCATTGGCTGCGATAGGGAACTGATTAACATAACTCTTTTCACCAAGCTCTGTGGTGACGGTGCTTTTCTCAAAGCGATAGACATCGACCTGACGTTTATGGGCAACTGGATTGACCAGCGCGCGTTCTCGCCAGGCGGCTGGTTGAGTTACCGTCTCTTTTTCCCAGCGCATCTCCTCTGTTGATGGGGACGGTTCAATGGTCAGCGCCTTGCGGGTCTCCTCTATCGCGAGGAAGTGGATATCAACCCGGCGGTTTTTCTGCCGCACCTCTTCTGTTGAATTGTCATAGCGTGGCTGGGTTTCGCCGCGGCCTTCAGTGAGGAGCTGCTCGGCAGTAACTCCATAAGCGATTAGCTGATCGCGTACAGCGTTGGCACGCTGTTGAGAGAGTGTCATGTTGTGTGACTCTTTACCCAGGCTGCAAGTGTGGCCAACAATGGAGATCTTACCGAGCAGCTCTTTGGCGGCTACTGTATCGGCAATGCGCTTGAGCTCTACCTTTGACTCATCCCGCAGTGCCGCGGAGTCTTTGTCGAAGAAAGTATCGGCGGTTATGTCGACCTGGTTTTTAATGATCTGATAACGGGGTTTCTGAGATTCCGTCGCCGTAACCTGAACAGGTTTCTGGACCATTTTTTCGATGTGTTTCGGGCGGTAAGTTTCGCCAAAGCTGTAGCGCCAGGTCAGAGCACCACGGACATCGTCGTCGTCATCGACAAAGTCACCAGAGCGGTTGAGCGCCTCTACATTCAAGGCGAGACTGTGGCCGGTGCCTGAGATGAACTTCTCCAGCCCTAAGCTGAAGGTGAGCTGGTCAGAGCTGTAATCGCCCCATTCATAATCCACACCGCCACGTACCCGCATCAGTTGCTGATCGTAAAAGCGGCCCACTCGCAGGCCTACACCGTGGTCGTACGGGCTCTCATAAATGTTGGTTATAGTGGTGGTCGTTTGGGTCTGTTGATAGCTGCCAGTGGAGTCAGTACCGCTGAGGGTCTCCTCGATGCTTTCACTGCGGCTGTTTATCAGGCGCTCATCGGAGAGGGCGTGGGCGAGGTAGCCCTCGAAAAAGATGTTTTCGTGTTCAATACCACCACCCAAGATCAGCTTTCGGTCCTGATCGGCGTTTTGGTCGATGGCTGCGAAGGCTTTGTAGACGTTGTCGGTGCTGTCGCTGAGCCAGTGGTAGTTAAGCTTCAGGCCGCCGGCGCCACCGCTGCCTATCCAGCCTTCACCTAGCCAGGCAGCCTTCTCGTCTTCGGAGAATACATGCAGAAACTCGCCATTCACATCCCCATCACTGTTGATGCCGACACCAATCCGGCTACGGTCCCCCAGGTAGTCCATCTGTACGTTGTCTGGTGTTCCCGAGAACGTTACCTGATCCGTTTCAGCAGATATACCGGCCGCTGTGGTCAGCAGACAGATGGACATTCCAATGGAAATTGGAGTGTAAGTAGACATTGGATTCCCCACTATTCTTTATTCTTAAGCGTTAAGTGGCGCCAATTATATATGAAATTCAGTAGATTAGGAGTCCTATGTGATTTTGGGCGTATGGTTTTGCATACATCTGGTGCTGGCGCCCGTTTCAATACCACTTCAATGCGTTCGCGCCATTGCTGAGTTCATGCAGGTAGCCGAGGTTTCTGATGATAATCTGATTGCCCTTTGATTCGATCACCTGCTGTTTTGAAAGTGAGCGCAATAGTCTGGACAGGGTTTCAGGCGTAATAGCGAGGCGAGAGGCGATAACGCTTTTACTGGCCGGAAATTTGAATACAGCGGTTGGCCTGGACGAATGGCAATCTTTTTGGTTGCTTGTGGTGTTGCTGAGGAGGTAGGCCGCGAAACGGTTGGCCGCGGTTTTTAAGCAGATGCTGTCGATCTCTTCGATTCGATTCTGCACCTGGTGGCTGAGTTGGCTGAGTAGTTTAATGCACAGAGGGGCGTCGCTGTTCAAAACCTCCAACAGAGCAGCATCAGGTATAGCCAGTATTTCACAGTCTGTTAAGGCGGTTGCCAGATAGGTGTGGGTCTGCTCTGGGAGAAATACGGAGGCAAGTGCCACGATATCGCCAGGGCCTGGAATATCCAAAACCTTCTCATGGCCTTCTGTTGAGAGGCGCGACAGTTTTAGCATGCCTGTGGAGATGCAATAGAAGTGGGTGGCTTTGTCACCGGTTTGAAAAAGTTGATTGCCTCCGAAAAGATGAACCAGATTGGCGCTCTGGGCTAGCTGCTCTAATTGGGCAGTAGAAAATATTTGAAAATTCGTGTTGCTATATAGTTGATGGCGGGCATCGTTGAGTTGAGATCTCTGTTTAATCATCACCACACTTCATGCTGAAAAGCGTATCGATACTACAAGATGGCTTTGGATTTGATTTTGATCAAAAGCTGGAGAGATTTTAGGCAAATACCACGATATTCCAAAATTTATTTTCCTGATAAATAACAGTAAGTTATCTGATATTTGTCACTATTTGGATGCTTGATGTAATAGTCTGGGTATGCGTGCTGGATTTTGTGGAATGGAAAAAACAAGGCCACCAATGGGTGGCCTTATCGAATGAGTGCCGCTGAAACCGTTAGCTGGCACGTTCAGGGTCAACGTTGAAGATGGTGTATGGACCGTCATTCATATCCAAACCGGACTTCACGCTATCCGCGAATACGGGTGAGCTGGTGATAGCGGCAGTCAGCAACAGACCAGAGAGTAGAGCGAAAATAGATTTTTTGGTTTTCATGGTAAATCTCCTTTGATTTTTAAAGCAATTAGTTGTTTCGTGAGTTAGTCGTTCGAGTACGTTATTCCTTACAGATTTTTTTATCGCTTAGCTGGCACGCTCAGGGTCAACGTTGAAGATGGTGTATGGACCATCATTCATATCCAAACCGGACTTCACGCTGTCAGCGAATACGGGTGAGCTGGTGATAGCGGCAGTCAGCAGCAGACCAGAGAGTAGTGCGAAAATAGATTTTTTGGTTTTCATGGTAAATCTCCTTTGATTTTTTTAAGCAATTGGTTATTTCGTGAGTTAGTCGTTCGAGTACGTTATTCCTTACAGATT
>JAKSCN010000543.1 GCA_022360595.1 Chromatiales bacterium | reverse complement strand
TGGCCACCATGTTCGTGATGCTGGTGAGTTCTGTCTCTGCCTACGGTATCAACTGGTTGCTGACCGAGCTTGATATCGTGTTCCTGCGCCTGATCTGTTACATCGCGGTGATCGCCTCTGCAGTGCAACTGGTAGAAATGACTGTTAAGAAATTCAGCCCGACACTGTTCCGCGCCTTGGGTATTTTCCTGCCGTTGATCACTACAAACTGTGCAATCCTTGGTTTGGCGCTGTTTCAGACCTTCCGGGAATACAATTTTCTGCAAAGCCTGGCATTCAGTATCGGTGCCGGTGTGGGCTTCACCATTGCGCTAATGCTTATGGCAGGTCTGCGTGAAAAACTGGAACTGGCTAAGGTACCCAGTGTTAGCCAGGGTGCGGCTATGAGTCTGATGCTGGCGGGACTGTTGTCTCTCGCGTTTATGGGGTTTGCCGGACTTGGAGGTTCCCATGCTTAAGGCATTAATGGCGAGCAGTGTTATCCTGGTAGTTTTATTGGGCTGGGTACTGGTGCAGCAATTTGCACGGGATTTTGCACGCAGGCACCCGGAATGGGGACCCTATAGAGAAAAAGTCGGCTGTGGCGGCAAGTGCTCCTGTGCGAGCGGTGGCAGCTGTAAGACAAAATAAATTTTATAACAGAATCCTGAATCAGAGGGCAAGGATTGGAGATATACAGATGAGTAACAACGAAGTTGAATTAGGTGCTTCATGCGAGGCGGTGATTACAGAGTCAAAGCGCATTACACCCGAGAAAAGAGATGAGGTGCGTGAGATTGTGTTGCGCATAAGTGAGCCATCCTTCCGTTTTGTTGAGGGGCAAAGCATTGGTGTTGTTGTTCCTGGTCCGCATCCGTTTGGAAATAAGCACCACATGCGTCGCTATACGATAGCCCATGCTAATGTTTCTGGACGTGGTGAGTCGGTGGATGTTTCGCTATTGGTGCGTCGCTGTTTTTACATCGATGAGGTTAGCGGTGAACGCTATCCGGGTATTGCTTCAAATTTCTTGTGTGATGCACAACCGGGTCAAGCTATTAATATTACGGGGCCTTACCGTAGTCCGTTCAAAGTGCCGGCTGATATAAACTCTAATCTAGTAATGATTGGAACGGGTACAGGTATCGCGCCATTCCGCGCTTTTATTCAGCACATCTATGAACAGAAGGGCGGTTGGCAAGGTCAGGTGCGTCTGTTCTACGGCGCTAAGAGCGGGATGGATCTGCTCTATATGAACGATCAGAACGACGATTTGACCAATTACTACGATGAGGCCACCTTTAAAGCTTTCAACGGTATTGCAGGCAAGCCACTGGTTGGTGAAGAGAAAGCGCTGCAAGATAGCATTACAGAGAATGCCAAAGAGGTTTGGGGGATGATGCAAGAGCCCAACACTTACGTATTCATGGCGGGGCTGACCAAAACATCTGCGGCGACCGATAAAGCGATGAGTGAGGTAGCCGGCTCTGAAGAGGCCTGGAAGGCGGCTAAAGAGAAACTGGTAGAGCAGGGTCGTTGGTCTGAGCTGCTCTACAGTTAATTGGGTGATGAATTAATCGGAAACATTGTTTCCGATTAATGCTCTTGCAAGCGTTTAAGGAAAATCTGCATCTCCTTGGCAGCTTGTATGTCTCCGCGTTTTTGAGCAACAGTGATGCCCGTGGTGTACGCATCAATGGCATCACTGCGTCTTCCCTGAGCTGCTAGGGCGCGCCCGTACGCTTTCCAACTGGCTGAGTGATGGTTATTGATCTCTAGAGCCCTCTCTAAGTGTTCAGCCGCTGTTTCGTACTCTTTCTCTTTAAAGTAGAGTGTTCCTAGCGTGTAGCGCAACATCAGATTATCCTGGCCTTGAGCAAGCATATCTTCCAGCGCTTGTCGATCCATTGTTTCCTCCAATCTCTTTCGGGCCTGTTATCCACTGGTTTGATTGTCACTGTTGCCACCCTTTATAAGGGAGTGATTCAACAGTGTTCCTTCCGCCTTGATCGGCTTGTTCATAAGCTTCCCAATGGCAATCAAATAAGTGTTGGCAAACCCTCGGCTCGTTGTCTTCATGACATTCAACTACTATCTATCGGTTTAGACACCAATATCTTTAATAGTTAGTGAGTATTGTTGCTTGCACATACAGCCAGGCCCTGACTCAAACTATCAAAGTTTTTTAATGTGGCTATTGAAAAACTGCGGATACATCACAATAACATAGTAAATTAGTCGGAAATAATGACGTGGCAGTTATCTGGAGGCTACCATGAACAATTTAATTGCAAATTTCCCTTACAACGGCATTGTGACTGTTAATCGAATCATCCTGAAACCCGAATATACAGTAGATGATCTGCAGGAGCGGGTCGCAGAGCTGTGTGAAAATGTCAAAACCTACCACTCTGAGTCGGGGTTTATCGGCGGTTTTGTGGCACTTAACAGTGGTTTGATATCGAATGAAGGTAGTACCACCGGACAAGCTGTAGAGAGTGATTTAAAGGGAAAGGAGGCCTTGATTGTCACCTTCTGGAGTTCCTTCGAAGATCATGAAAGATCGCATCGCAGCGATACCTTCCAGCCGCTGTTCAAGCAGGTACTGGAGTTGTGTGAAAACGGCAATGAAGAGATTGCCTATGAGATGCTCTGGTCAGGTAAGGCCTATGACCCGCAACAGGCCCAGGCAGCCCGTGAGGCAAAAGAGAAATACGCTTCTTAAGACCGGTTTAAATGGGAGACCTTAACCCATCGCCGTGCTGGAAGGGAGTTGTCTTTCAGTACGGCGGTGCGCAGGCAGTTGCCATTTGTGAAACAGGATTGACTATGGGCCTCACCTGCCGATAGCAGCTCTAAGATAAATCTGATAGCCTCTCTTTCTGTATGGAAATACCAAAATAAGCGGGATGCTCTCTCCTATGAAGTTGCCCTTTGTCGAGTACTACCACTGGGTTTCATCACGCTGATAGCGTTTTCCTTTACAAAATTTCTGGGTGGAAGCATTTTGTCGAATAGTAGAAGGAGAGTTGTGTGGATAACTGGGGTGTTTGGCGGACAATAAAAATAGGTTTTTGGCTGGGAGTTGGCTTCATCGTGCCGCAACTGGTGACAATGTATGCCGGGACATTTATGACGATGCTGGGCATGCCGTCGATGATGGATTATTCATTCAGCGTAGATGCCGGCTCAGATGAGTTGGATATGTCAAGCTTTGTTGCCGGCCGTGATCTTTCAAGCAACATAGAGATCAAAAACTACAAGGATACCGGGGGAGAGGGGCAACTTCTTGTTGTTGGGCAGATAGTCAATGAGGGCGATAGGACTGCCAATACTATCGTTTTGGAGGCGGAGCTGTTCGATGCTAATGGAACATTTGTGTATGAGTGTTCGGAGTATATAAATACGCCGCTTAAGCCTGAGAGTGGTGAAAATTTCCAAATAAAGTGCGGATGCGGTAGCAGTCCCATTCCTGACTATAAAACGCTTAAGGTTCGGGTGGCCAGCGCCAGTAGCTATTAGGACCCCTGTTTTCCCGCCTTTTTCCCTCTCTGAATGCTATGTCAGAGGGGGAATGAAACTTCTCTTTGCTTGGTATCTCATACTCCCGGGGTCGCTGTTCTCCTGCCAGGGCCTCATCTTGCGTGACTATTTTGTTATATTTCTGTGAGGACACTGAGAGCTGAATAGGTTTTACTATCTATTATCGGGTAATTGGGCCGTGAGTAGGTAGTGGAGTGGTTATGAGACGTAAGGTATTGGTAGTTGAAGATGAGCCGGATATTGCACGGTTGGTGCAGAGTCATCTGGCCGATATCAATTGTGATGCCGATATTGCAGCGAATGGCGAGCAGGCAGTGGTGCTGTTTGAGGCCAACGAGTACGAGCTGGTCGTACTTGATCTGATGCTTCCGGATACCGATGGCTTAACCCTTTGCCGCCAGTTTCGAGCAGTCGAAGGGTATGTACCGATTCTTATGCTGACTGCAAAGTCATCTGAACTGGATCGGGTATTGGGACTGGAGATGGGCGCGGATGACTACCTGACCAAGCCTTTCAGCATTCCAGAATTGATAGCCCGTATCAAAGCGTTGTTCAGGCGTGTCACAGCCCTGGCTAGCAAGCCGGAAGAGAAGAGTGAGGCGGGAGAGATTCTGCGGTTCCACGAAATGAGTATTGATGTGGATAAACGGCAGGTGACAGTCAGCAGCAAGTCGATTGAGTTGACTGCCCGCGAGTTTGAGCTGCTGCTCTTTTTTGCTCGCCATCCTGGCCGGGTGTTTAATCGAGTTCAGTTGCTCGATAAAGTATGGGGTTATAACCACGACGGTTATGAGCATACAGTCAACTCCCACATTAATCGGTTACGCGCTAAAATTGAAGCAGATCCGTCCAATCCTACCTATGTTCACACCGTCTGGGGTGTCGGCTATAAATTTACCGATGGCGCCGCCGCCAGGAGCTGATTGTGCTTAAAACACTTTACGCCCGTTTGGCTGCCGTTTTGGTGGCTCTTTTCGTTGTGATCGGTGTTATCCATGTGGCGATCAGCAGCTCGGTTATTGAGCGTTACTGGCAAGAGTTGACCCAGCATTTCAACCGTGATCTGGCCACTCGACTGTTGATGGATGGCAAACTGGTGGTTGATGGCCGGCTTGATCAGGATGCACTTAAGGCTACCTTTGACGCCTATATGGAGATCAATCCAAGTATCGAGATCTATCTGCTGGATAAGGTGGGTAATATCCTCTCGTTCTCTGCCGAGCCGGGTAAGGTGATGTTGAATAAGGTCGATGTGCAGCCTATCCATGACTTTCTCAAAGGGGATAGTCTGCCGGTGTTGGGCGATGACCCCAGCTCAGGTCTACGTAGAAAGACCTTCTCGGCGGCAAAGGTCTACTCTGATGGAGAACATCAGGGGTATCTCTACGTCGTACTACGCGGTAAAAATTACGATACTGCCGAGCAGCAGTTGAAAGACACTTATGTCTGGCGTCTGAGTGCTTGGGCTGTGTTGGGTAGTCTTGGATTTGGTCTATTGGCAGGCCTGCTGCTGTTTCATCTGCTGACCCGGCGCTTGCAACGCCTGCATAGGACCATGGAGCAGTTTGCCGGCAGTGACTTCTCTCACTACGAGCCTTGCTTCTCTGGTGTAAAAGCCGCCAAGGATGAGATCGATGAGCTGGGGGGGCTCTATGATGATATGGCTGAGCGCATTGTGTCGCAGCTTGATCAGCTCAAGTCCCAGGATCGCCTGCGCCGCGAGTTGATTGCGCAGATCTCTCATGATCTGCGCACGCCGCTGGCGGTGGTGCATGGGTATCTGGAGACGTTGCATATGAAGGGTGGGGAGCTGGATACGGCTAATCGTGAAGACTATCTCGATTCAGCTCTGCATCAGAGCAGCCGCTTGAAGGGAATGGTTGAGGATCTGTTTGAACTGGCCCATCTGGAAGCGCGCGATACCTGTGTCCAAAGCGAGCCCTTCGCCTTGCCGGAGCTACTGCAGGATGTGGTGATGAAGTTCAAGCTGGAGGCAGATAAGCGCGATATCACGCTGTATATGGATCCCCCCTCGGTGGTGCCTTTTGTGATGGCCGATATCGCACTGACGGAGCGGGTGCTGGATAACCTGATTGGCAATGCCCTGGATCACACTCCTACGGGTGGTACGGTACGGCTCGGTCTCAATAATGGTGAGAAGACGGTACGGGTCTCAGTGAGTGATTCGGGCGAAGGCATTCCTGCTGAGGAGTTGGACAGAATCTTCGAGCCGTTCTATCGCAGTAAGCATAAAAAAGATAAGCGCAAAGGCCATGCGGGTCTGGGTCTGGCTATTGCCAAAAAGATAGTGGAGTTGCAGCAGGGCCACTTGAGCGCTGATAACAGCGTGGAGGGCGGCGCCATTTTTACCTTTGCCTTGCCTGTGGCGGAACAGTGAGTATTTCGTGATATTTCCGTGATGTCTGAGGCGAGTGGCTGGCTTATTCTGTAGCTCTCGACACGAATGTAAGGAGTAGCAAGCGGTGCTGATTAAACGACCTGAAGATATTAAGCCCTCGGAAATTACCGATCAGTCGGTGTATAAATCGAGGCGTCGGTTTTTGGCCACCGCCGTGGCGGCAGCGGGGATGTCGATTGGTGGTGGGTTGTTCTATCGCGGTGGGGATGTGCACGCCCAGACAGCGGCAGGCAAGAAGCTGGCTGCTTATAAGGGTCTGCCTTTGGGGCCGTTCAGTACGGATGAAGATCTCTCGGATTATGATGATGTCACCAGCTATAACAATTTCTATGAGTTGGGCACTCGCAAGGAGGACCCCGCCAGAAATGCCCATCAACTGAAAACCAGCCCCTGGACCATTGAGGTTTCGGGGGAGTGCGACAAGCCGGGTACTTATCACCTGGAAGATATACTCGATAAGCAACCGTTGGAAGATCGCATCTATCGCCTGCGTTGTGTCGAGACTTGGTCTGCGGTGATCCCATGGGTAGGCTTTTCCCTTGGTGACACACTGAAGCGTTTTCAGCCTAATTCACAGGCCAAGTATGTCTATTTTGAAACCATCTATGATCCGAAAAATCTGAAAACTCAGAATATCAAGGTTCTGGATTGGCCCTATCGTGAAGGGTTGCGTATTGATGAGGCGATGCATCCGTTGGCGACGTTGGCTGTCGGTATGTATGGCGAGGTGTTGCCCAACCAGAACGGTGCGCCGCTCCGTCTGGTGCTGCCGTGGAAATACGGCTTCAAGAGTATCAAGTCAATCGTGGCTATTCGCTTTATGCGCGAAGAGCCTGATACCACCTGGAATATGCTGCAGCCCCGTGAATACGGTTTCTACGCCAATGTGAATCCCGGTGTCAGCCATCCGCGCTGGAGTCAGAAACGTGAACGCAGGCTGGGAGAGTGGTTAAAACGCGATACCGAAATGTTCAACGGGTATGGTGAACAGGTTGCCAGTCTCTACAGTGGTATGGATCTGACCAAGTTCTTTTGAATACTGTATAAGAAGCTGAACAGATGACCCGTGCTCAAATTGTCACCCGCATAGTCAAACCACTGCTGTTTATCGCCTGCCTGACGCCGGTGATGCTGTGGCCGTTTATTGACTTGGGCGCCAATCCGATCGAGAAGCTCACTCACGATAGTGGCCAGTGGGCGCTGCGGTTTTTGCTGATTACATTGGCTATAACACCCTTGCAGAAATTGACCGGTATAGGTGAACTGGTGCGTTTGCGTAGAATGCTGGGACTGTACGCCTTCTTCTATGCGCTAGCACATGCAAGCGTCTACTTCATACTGGATCAGGGGTTGGATTTTTCAGCGGTGATTGCTGATGTGGTTGAGCGGCCTTACATCACAATCGGTTTTGCTGTCTTTGTCTCGCTGATTCCGCTGGCGGTGACATCCACTAACGGCATGATCAAGAGGCTGGGCGGTAAGCGCTGGAAGCGTCTGCACCGGCTGGTCTACTTCAGCGCCATCGGCGGTGTGCTGCATTGCATCTGGTTGGTAAAAGCAGATCTGCGCGAGCCGTTGATCTATCTGGCAATATTGATGCTATTGCTTGCCTTTCGGGCGGTGCCGGCAATTTTGCGTGCACGGGTGAGTAGAGTCTCTGCAGC
>JAKSCN010000199.1 GCA_022360595.1 Chromatiales bacterium | reverse complement strand
GTTGTCATGCATTATGCGCAGGGCACGTTCGATGATCTGGTCACCCTGGAACCGCCACCATTCCGGCCTACTGCTGTCATGCTTGGCAAACCAGGCTTTGAGCACAGCGGTCACCAGTAGGTCAAGCAGCCGATCCAGCACCGCAGCCTGCCCCGGTTCATCTTTGATCACTTCGTCGCATAGTAACGCGACAAGGGGAGACTCCCAGTCGGCATGTGTAAGCGACAGCACTGGCGGCAAAGCACGTAACAGACGGTCGCTGATATCGCTTAGATGCTCGTAAGCTCCGACGAGAAACACGGTTGAACCCTCAGCATCATTACCCCAGGTTCTTACGCCAAGCATCATCGTCTCACGCAATGAGTTTCCGTTCAGGTCACAACAGTGTTGGCCCGGATGAATGATAACTTGCGGAGACATGGCCGGAGAGCCAGCGAGATCGTATTGCGTCGGTGAGCGTATGACAGCAATGTCGCCGGGGCCGATCTGAACAGGATCACCGTCGTCGGGTTCCACCCAGACCTCACCTGCCACACCAGCGATCAGCGTCAGCGGTGAACCCGCAAGGTCCCTCAGTGACCACGGCATGCTCATGACCGCCCGCAAAGCAAAGGCGCCGCGCGCACGCGGTGCATCCAACAATCCACCTAATGTATCCATCGGGGAAATTATAGACGAACGCGTATGAATATGAGCGTTCCATGAATGGCGCCCCCCGCCCCCGTCTCATATGTTTACTTATACCGAAACAAACTGCATGGGCGACACCAAACTGAACCAATGAAGGAGAAATACATATGTCTCTGGCCAATGAAGTAACAATGCGTCGTTTTGTCGAGGAGGTTATCAACAACGGAAATCTCCCGGTACTGGATGAGATCATTCATCCGAAATACGTTTTTCGCAGCCCCGGTCAGGAACTACACGGCCGGGAAGGTCTCAGAGGTCTCTTCACAGCCTACCGAACCGCATTTCCCGACCTGCACGTAAAAATTGACGACCTGGTTATCGCGGGTGACAAAGCCGTGCTCTCCTTCGCCTTATCCGGTACGCACGAAGGCGACCTAATGGGGATCGCGGCAACCGGCAATCAGGTGAAGGTAAACGGGATGACGCTCAGTCGTTTTGAGAGCGGAAAAATCGTCGAGGAATGGGAGCTTTTGGACCAACTCAATATGTTCCAACAGCTCGGCATCGTGTCAGTTCAGTCGCAAACACAGACCAACAACCATTAGGAGAGAGCTATGAATGCCGAGACAAACAACGATCAAGCGTCCGAGGGCATTACCCTGGTATTGGGCGGAACGGGAAAAACCGGTCGCCGCGTTGCGGAACGACTGCAAACACGCGGGGTTGAAACTCGCATTGCATCCCGCTCGGCAAACCCGCCCTTCGACTGGAGCGATCCGAGCACCTGGAACGCGGCCCTCGAAGGGGTAACGGCGGTCTACATCACCTACGCGCCAGATCTCGCAATACCGGGTGCCACGGGCTCGATTCGCCGTTTCGTTGACAAGGCGGTAGCGCACGGCGTCAAGCGGCTCGTGTTGTTGTCGGGTCGCGGCGAAGAAGAGGCGCAGGCCTGTGAGCGGATTATCCAGGAAGCCGATGTCGAGTGGACAGTGGTTCGCGCGAGCTGGTTCATGCAGAACTTCTCGGAGGGTGAGTTCCTCGGCATGGTTTTGGGCGGTGCCATCACGCTGCCGGCCGCGGATGTCCCCGAGCCCTTTATCGACGTCAATGACATCGCAGATGTCGCGGTTGCAGCGCTAACCGAGGAGGGACATGCCGGCGAGATCTATGAAGTAACTGGCCCCCGCACGCTGACCTTCACCGAGCTGGCGCGCGAGATTTCCCAAGCCGTCGGCCGCGAGGTGCAGTTTGTTCAGATCCCGAAAGAGGCGTTCGCTCAGGCCATCGCCGAATCGGGCACGCCGGATGACATCGCGTGGCTATTGAACTACTTGTTTGAAACGGTCCTCGACGGTCGCAACGCCTACGTTTGTGACGGCGTCCAGCGTGCGCTGGGGCGGGAGCCAGCCAACTTCGCGGATTATGCGCGTCGCATCGCCGCTCGCGGCACCTGGAATGTGAAAAATGAAGAGGGGGTGGCAACGCGAACCTCATGACCATAATTTACAGCTAGTCAGTTTCCGGCTGTCTGTTTAGCTCAACCAGAAACTTATCCCCCTTGTGGAGATTTGCTTTACCCGGTGCAGTTGTCTCCAGACTGAACATAGCCTCAGTTTCATTATCAACCGCGTAGATACACTCCATGGCAATATTACGACGACTCTGACCGCTCCAGAAGCAGCGCCACAGAGGCTCCTCCCTACCTGCGGAGAAGAGTTGGGCACGTCCTTCAAACGTCACAACCACTTTATTGATCTCCACCTGACCTTCGGCTGTCCAGGTACCTGCACCGGGGTGGGAACTACATCCCGCCGTCAGTAACACTGATAACAGCAGAACAGATACTTTTACTTTTCTCACTATTGCCCTCAACTCATTGCCAGACATTTGCCCCTAACCATAGGTCAACACCCCCAGGCTGGCCTTGATTTGAAACAGATTGATCAACTATTTTTATGTTACTACCCTCTCTGCACATTCAACAGCCATGCTTCCGATCAATCGTCAACGCTTAGCGCGGATCTCCATAGGCCGTTTACTGGTGTTCAGCCTCGTTTACGGCTTGGCGGTCTTCATTGTGGGTATAGTCTGCGTGGTATTGCTACTGATACTCATGCAGGCCGAAATTGATGCTTCACTGCGTCTTCTCGGATTGGTGTTGATTCCAACACTCTTCGCTCTCTATCTCTTTATGGCACTGCGCATTTTTAAACTGTTTGGCGGCATGTTCCAGGAACCTTACAAGACCAAAAAGTAGAGACACCCGCTAGCCTATCCATCTCTGGAAAATTCCACTGCCAGCTTCCCCCTAAGATATGTCAAAATAGGCGGTTAGTATCGTTAATAAAATTTCAGTCAAGAGTATTCCATGGCCCAGTACATCTACACCATGAACCGGGTGGGCAAAATCGTCCCGCCAAAACGCGTGATTCTGTGCGATATCTCCCTCTCCTTCTTCCCAGGCGCCAAGATCGGTGTACTCGGTCTCAACGGCGC
>JAKSCN010000033.1 GCA_022360595.1 Chromatiales bacterium | reverse complement strand
CTTATGAACAATAACAAAACGGGGCCCGCAGGCCCCGTTGGCCACTTGCGGTGAACTACTTGAACCAGCTATTGACCTGCTCTAAATCCTCCGGTGAGAGGATACCGGTCGCTTGCTTCAATTCTAATCCACTCAACACGTAGTTGTAGCGTGAGGTTGCAAAGTTGCTCTTGGCCTGAAACAGATCACGCTGGGCATTGAGCACATCAACCATGGTACGGGTTCCCACTTCAAACCCCGCCTGAGTCGCTTCCAGTGCACTCTGAGCAGAGATGGTACTCGCTTTCAACGCTTCAACCGAGCTGATCCCGGCAATAACACCGCGATAGGCGTTACGCACCTGACGATTCACCGAACGGCGCTGCTGGTCCAGATCCTCCTGGGCCGCTTCAAACTCAAACCGGGCCTGGCGTACTCTGGAGCTGATAGAGCCCCCTGTGTAGAGCGGTACATTCAACTGCAGACCAACACTCGTGGTGTCTGTATCGACAGAGGCGGAGCTACTATTGCGATCTATAGAATGGGTGCCAACCAGATCGACGGTAGGATAGTGACCGGAGCGGTTGATCTCAATGTTATCGCGGGCGATCTGCGCCCCATAGAGAGCGGCTTGCAGGAAGAGATTCTGCTGCTGTGCGGCCTCACCCCAACTATCCGGGTTCTCCGGGCTTGGTGGATTCAGCGGCAACTCATCGATCACTGGACTCAGTTCGCTAACCGGCACTTTGGTGATCTCTATCAGACTCTCCCAAGCATTATCCAGGTTATTCTCCGCCAGAATCAGATCAGCGCGTGACTGGTCAAAAGCGGCCTGCCCCTCGTGCACATCGGTAATCGCGATAAGTCCCACTTCAAAGCGCTGCTTTGACTGATCCAACTGTCGGGCAAATGCGGCGGTCTGGGATTTGGCGAACTCCAGTTGATCCTGGGCAGAGAGCACATCAAAGTAGGCTTGCGAGACCCTAAACATCAGCTCCTGCTCTTCGGCCGCATACTGCACTTCAGCCTGCGCCACCCGCTTATCCGCCTGTTCCTGCTGAATCCAGAAATCGCGGTGATAAACCGGCTGAGAAAGACTGAGGTTTAATTGACGGTTGTTGTGGCTGGAATCACTCCCACCCTGAACATCACTCTCGATATGGGTGGCACTACCGGCAAAGGAGACTGTCGGCCGTAACAGCGCCTGGGCCTGAGGCTTGGCCTCGAAGGTGGCATCCCGATTCGCCCGGGCAGCACGTAGCTGCGGATCATTCTCCAGCGCCAGCTCGTAGACCTGAAGCAGATTCTCACCCGAGGCAGAACCCACTAGCGTGGTGAGCAGTAAAGTCAGTAACGTCTTCTTCATATTAAGTACTGTCCGTTAATGGCCATCAACAATAACCGGTGTCACTCTCACCAACATGAGATGGCAACTATATTAATGAATGATTATATCGCTGTTCCGGGTTCTTTTGATACTGCATCGGTTGTACGGTTCCCTCCCCAGGAAACCTGTACAGGTCATTGCGTTAACTTGCGCCGCAAATCAACCGCCCTACTGTTCCGGCATCGGCGGCACAAGCAACTGCGGATCGATACGGTGCTGATAGTAATTCATGCGCCAATCCAGGTGGGCCCCTGTCACACGCCCCGTAGCACCTACTTCAGCTACAACATCCCCCTGCTTTACCTTATCGCCTACCTTTACCCGAATTTTGCTCAGGTGCAGGAAAGATGAACTCAATTTATGGCCGTGATCGATAATCAGCGTCGCCCCTGAAAAGAACATATCGGGATGCGCCAGGGTCACTACCCCATCGGCGGGCGCCTTCACCGGTGTACCCGTGGGCCGGGCAATATCGACACCAAAGTGTGGCCGCCGCGGCTTTCCGTTGAGAATACGCTGGCTACCATAGACGCCAGAGATCGGGCCTTCCACCGGCCAGATCCAGCCCGAACGAAACCCCTGGCGATCATCATCCTGGCTGCGGGCCTTTTTAGCCTGTGCCGAATCGTCCCGAATACGTTTAAGATCAGCCTTATTCGGGGTCACCTTGCGCTTCGGCAGATTGTTGATGCGCTGGATTTTATACTCACGCTGAGCCACCTTGATGGTCTGAGTCTCCCGGCTACCGTCGGGATAAGCGATCACCACTTTACTCTGCTTGGGATGGTCGCGCCCAAAACCCACCAGAAAGATACCGTCAGCCGAGACACGCACCGCGTCACCATCGACACTCACCTTGGCTCCAGGCGTTGTCTGCCCGGTCATCAAGCCGCCCTGAATCGCTTTCCCGCTCAAGGTAGTCTTTGCCCATATGGGGCCAGCAACCAACAAAGTCAACGCCAATAAGTGTGTACTCGCCTGTTTGATCATCTTCCGGGCCATACTCCTCTCCAGTAATGCACCAATACGCCTCAAATATTTGGCGACTAGTATGTCATTATTAGGGAAAATATTCTTCCAGGGCCTGTTAACCCTAGTAAAACGTGGAATAATCCCCAGAGCACTATTTCATTTCTCCATGACAGGACAACTGTCGAAGCCGTGACATCAAAAACTGTGAGCACCCTATCAGCAACAGCCACTAAGCAAGAGCACCAACTACGCAGCCAGACTTATAGCTGGAACGAACTGGTTGGCATGGCGCTTTCCCATCGCCGTGAGCTGGTCAAGGCCAACATCATCGCCATCCTGGGCGCCATAGTCGCCGTCCCCATCCCGCTGCTGATTCCGCTGTTGGTAGATGAGGTGCTGTTGGACCAACCGGGCGCGGCGGTCAATACCATCAACGCCCTTTTTCCAGAGAGCTGGCACACCCCGGTGGCCTACATCACGGTCATCCTGATCCTCACCCTGATCATGCGCCTGGCGGCGCTCATTTTGGGGGTCTGGCAGACCCGGCAGTTCACCATTATCTCGAAGGATGTCACCTTCCGTATCCGCCGCCGCATGCTGCAGCGGCTGGAGCGCATCTCCATGTCCGAGTACGAGACCCTCGGTAGCGGCACCGTCGCCTCACATCTGGTAACCGATCTGGATACGGTGGACAACTTCATCGGCGTTGCCACCAGTAAATTTCTGGTCGCGGTGCTGAGCATCATCGGCACAGCCGTAGTGCTGCTCTGGATGCACTGGCAACTTGCGCTGTTTATTCTGCTGCTCAATCCGGTGGTGATCTACATCACCACCATCTTTGGCCAGAAAGTGGCTGAACTGAAGAAGACCGAAAACAGCGCCTACCAACTCTTCCAGGAGGCACTCACCGAAACCCTGGAAGGCATTCAGCAGATTCGCGCCAGCAACCGCGAGCGCCACTACATCAAGCGCATCATCGACAAAGCCAACAACATTCGTCACCACTCAGTCGCCTTCACCTGGAAAAGCGATGCCGCCCAGCGCCTCTCATTCACCGTCTTCCTGTTCGGCTTCGATATCTTCCGCGCCTTGAGCATGGTGATGGTGCTCTACTCGGGCCTGACCATCGGTCAGATGCTGGCCGTCTACGCCTACCTCTGGTTCATGATGGCGCCGGTGCAAGAGGTGCTGGCTATTCAATACGCCTATAACGGCGCCAAAGCGGCTCTCGGTCGCCTCAACCGACTCTTCGAAGTGAAGCTGGAACCTGACTATCCCCACGAGCAGAATCCATTCCAGGACAAGACAACCACAACGCTGCATCTGGACGGCGTCTGTTTTCGTTACGGCGACGGCCCGCTGGTATTGAACAATGTCTCACTCAACATCAAAGCGGGGGAGAAGGTGGCGCTAGTTGGCGCCAGCGGCGGCGGTAAGACAACACTAGTGCAAGTGGTGCTGGGGCTCTACTCCCCCGAGTCAGGCGAGATCTATTTTGACAATATACCCGTTTCCCTGATCGGCATGGATGTGGTGCGCGACAATGTCGCCACCGTACTACAGAATCCTGCACTGTTTAACGAAACGGTGCGTGTCAATCTCACCCTGGGGCGTGACATCGATGACGAACAGCTCTGGCAGGCCCTCAAGATCGCACAACTGGATGAGATTATCGCCGAGCTGGATCAAGGGCTCGACACCCTGATCGGCCGCGACGGCGTGCGCCTCTCCGGTGGTCAACGGCAACGACTGGCTATCGCCCGTATGGTATTGACCAATCCGAAGGTGGTCATTCTGGACGAAGCCACCTCAGCACTGGACACCTCCACCGAGCGCAACCTGCATGAAGCGCTACAGCAATTCCTGGCAGGACGTACCACTTTGATCATCGCCCACCGTCTCAGCGCCGTAAAACAGGCCGACCGGGCACTGGTGTTTGAAGATGGTCAGATTGTCGAAGAG
>JAKSCN010000077.1 GCA_022360595.1 Chromatiales bacterium | reverse complement strand
GGTGTCAGTGATCGAGACGGTTAAGCGCCCATCCCGCCAGTCGGCGTCGATGGCGATGCTGCCCTGATCGGTATATTTGATAGCGTTGCCGGCCAGATTGACCAGCAGTTGTTTAAGGCGCATCTCATCGACCACCACCGCTTCGGGCAGATCGGGGGCGATCGCCATCTCCAGCGCCAGGCCCTTGTGGATGGCCAGCGGCTCGATCAGTGCCTGCAGATCGGCAAAGATGGGCGCCAGCTCAGTCTGGACTGGTGTCATCTGCAAAGCGCCGGCATCCACTTTGGCCTGATCCAACAGGTTGTCGATCATCACCAGGAGGTGCTCGGCATTGCGCTCGATCGCTTGCAGATAGTTGCCGGCCTGCTCGGGCAGCCCGCCAATGTCGCGCAACAGATCGCCATAGCCCAATACCGATGTCAGGGGTGTACGAAACTCGTGAGACATGTTGGCGATGAAGCGGCACTGGGCACTGTTCGCCTCCTTCAACTGCACCAGTAGCTTCTCTTGCCGCTTTTTCAGCAGTTGCAGCTCGTTGGCGAGCTGTTGCTGATCCTGCAGCCGGTCGTGCTCGTTGGTGACATCGATAATCACCAGACCAATGATGGAGTCGGTCTGAAACAGATGGATGTCGGTTGAGCGTCGATTGGGGGTGGCGATAAAGGGCAGAACCAGTGGTTCGTCGCCGATATCGGTGAGCATGCCGGTTAGGAAGGGGAGCGCTTCGAGCAGCGGTGTGCCGAGTGGCGGCTGCTCAAAACCGTAGTACTCGAATGAGCCGTGGATACGCTGGATATGGTGCTGCTGATCGAGTTCGACCAACAGTGGGTGTCTCTTCTCCTGGATACAGTGCTCGAAGTAGCTGAACACATCCTGGTGCTGCATCTGGTTGCCCATGGTAATTGTTGTTGTCCGTCTTATTCTCTATTTCCTATCCAGCAGGTCCGCCAACTGCAGAAAAGTCTGCTCGACACCTTCGCCGCTGAGGGCACTGCAGAGCGCCAGTGGCCGATCGTCGCTGAGCAGTTCGGCGCGCTGCTGTTCGCTGATCTCCCACTGGTCGAGCAGATCGTGTTTGTTGATGACCAAAATTCTGGGTACACCGCCCAGAAACTGTTGTGCGGTGCTATCTAAAGCCAGTGCGGAGTTTAGAGTTTCGGCCCGGGTGCCATCAACCACCAGCAGATAGGCGGCCGCTCCGCGCAGATATTTCTGCTCCGTGGTGGAGAGGGCGGAGGTGCCGGCAATATCCCAAAGCACCAGTTTGATCGCCTCACCGTCGGGCAGTTCGACCACTTTGGTGTCGATCTTGACGCCCACCGTGGTGAGATATTTATCGGAGAAGACAGAGTGGACAAAGCGTGCCACCAGGCTGGTTTTACCCACCCCGAAATCACCAATCATACAGACTTTTTTGACCAGCATTAGCGTGACTCTTTAACAGCTTGAGCAAGATTGCTTTTGACTCTGAATTCAGCGCGTCTCATCTCATCGAGACTATCGCTCTCGGTCTGCCCCCAAGCGGAGGAGATATCCCCGTGGATGGTGAGCAGACCCGCCTTGATCCCATCATCGATCAACCACTGCCGCACCGTGCTGGCGCGCTCCCTGGCCAGCTCCTGATTGAGTAAGAAGTTGCCCGTTCCGTCGGTAAAACCGGTAATTTCAACGACAAACTTCTCATCCAGAGCGTTATACAGCGGAAGCAGCGCCAGTATCAGCTCCTTGACCCGGGTCAGCGTTGCTGTCTTACCGTCGAGCAGATTGCCTCCGCGCTCGAAGTAGATCTTGATCTGCTCCAGCTCGGTGGTTGTGGTTCGGATCAGCCCCAGCTCGGTTGGTTCGGCCTGGTGGGTATCGATGTTCTGGAGTTGCTCAAACTGAACCAGCGCTGTGCGCAAGCTAATCAGCCACTGATTGGGCGCTTCACCGCTGACTGAGAGTTCGCCGTTGCGCAGCGATAGGCTGATGCCCTCCGGTGGTTGCAGGGCGGCGCTGATCTGCTCCAGCAGCACCGCATCGGGGTGGCGCACCCGGCTGCTGTCGAAGCTGTCGATGCCGGCGATGGTTCTGGTGAGAATACGCGCCTCGCTGATCCAGTCATCATCGGCAGTGCCACTTGCCAGCAGGGTGCCACTCTCAAGCTTGAGGGTGATGGTCTCAGGCGGGCTGAGTAGCTTCTGCGCCCGCGCCATCGCCAGCTCGGGGTCATCCGAGTGGTACTGGCGCCAGGTGTAGTTGAGTGCGTCCGGCGGGTAGCCGATCTGCTCGATTGTCTGTTGGGGGAGGGTGGTGTAGGGGTCTTTCAGGCCGGTGATAGAGACCTGATTCCCTTCTCGACGGCTCTCCAGCACCACCACGCCGGGGGTGGCGTTGAGTGCGGCGATCAGCGCGGTGAGTTGAACCCGCGCCAGATAGCTCTGATAACCCCACCAGCCGAGCAGGCTGATCAGCCCCAACACAAGCAGAATCAACAGCGGTGAGGTGGAGCGTCTCTCTTTCTCCTTCTGCTCCGAGATAAAGCACTCGGCCAGAATATCCTCGACTGGATTGAGCGGTGTGCGGTTGCCGTCGAAGGCGATCAGCTCTTCGCTATAGAGCTGATGGATGAGTTCCAGCGCCTCGGTAAAGCGCTCGCGCAACACAATCGGGGGGACACCCCGAATCACACAGGCGAGCAGGCCGTGGGGGCCGTGGAACAGCCAGAGGGTGTGCTCACCCATGTTGACGGTCTGCAGCGCGTCGCCCTGTTGATCCTGACTGAAGGAGTCGGAGGCGAAGTCTTCAATAGCGGTGAGCATGGCGGAGACCGCGTCGGGGTCCTGGGCCGGTACGTCCGGTGCGATCATGTGGTGCATCAGCAGCCCCGTCTCGGGCTGAATCAGAAAGGTCTGCTCCACCCGGTAGATAAGGGTGTTGCGCAGCACCACATCGTAGAAGGGGACCCCGGTGCGCATCGACTCAAACCGCCAGGAGAGTCCGCGCAGCGAGAAACTCTCATCCAGGGTTTTGTTGATCGATTGAAGCATGCCGCGCAGCGTCTCGGTAATGGAGCGGCGAATCGCCGGGCCCATTACCGGAAAGAGCACATCGGCAAAGGTGCTGGTGTCTTTGCGGATTGCCGCGTGCAGACAATCCTCCACCGGCTGTTGCAGCGACTGCGCGAGCTGATTGTCCTGTTCGGAGCGCTTGCGCACCGCATAGGGCAGCGCCTCTGCAACCTCCTCGGCGCGTGCCCTGGCGTTACTCAGGCGTTCCTGAATGTCGTCAAGGGTCTTCTGTTCTTCGCCTAGCAGCAGGCTTTTTAGTTGCTTGAGCTCATCCACCGGATAACTTCTTTATTAATGTGCTGTGGTTATCGACCGGAGCGCCCGTCCGTGGTTGCTATGCTTCGTCACCCGGCACGTTGAATTCACCGCTCAGGCGCATGCTCATCTCGCTGAGCAGGCCAGAGAGGTTGCTCCGGCTGACTTTATCGTTACGCAGTTGCGTAGCTTCCTCTTCGAGGGAACGGGTCAGGTTCTCCTGCTGCTCGCGCAGGCGGGTCTGCAGGATCGAAATCTCATCGTGAAACTCCTGGCGGGTATCGCTCAGGGAGCGGCGATTGCCTTCATCCAGCTCATTCAATCGGTCATTCAGGGTCGCGTTGAGTGACTGCAATGCCTGATCGAGATTTTTCAGGCCGTCGAGACGATCCTTGCGCTCTTGCTGCAGCTGTTCAGCTTTCAGGTCGATCTCCTTGCGCATGAATTTTTCCAGTGAGTTCATCCGGTCTTCCATATCCTGAGTGAGGCGGCTGGCCTCCTGGGTCAGCTTCTCTTCCAGGCGTTTGAATCGCCCCTCGTAATCTTTCATCTGACCGCCGAATAAGATGTCCCGAATCTTGTCGACGTTATTTTCGCTGGCTGCCTGTTCCATCTCTTTTACGGTGGTTTTTTTTGGCATGATTTTTCTCGTTAATTAATTGAACTGAAAATGTTGGGCTGAGGATTATTTAACTTTAAAAATGTAGGGTTTATCCGATACTTACCGTATGAGAATAACTTATCACTTTCGATGATTGTAATAAGTTTTTAAAGATAGGGGAATTATGCTCCTTTTTAAGCATGAAATTAATGGATAAATGATCAGCGGGCCTATTTGTTACTTAAATTGACTATTGCACTGTCCGCTGGCGCGGGTGGAAGTGATAGGGTGAGTGGTTAAAACCGCAAAAAAATATTGTAAGCAATTCGGGAGCAGACCTGATGGAAGAACTGACTGTACAACTGCAAGAGATGGTTGCCCTCTACGGGGTGAAGGTGATTGCCGCGCTGGCGATTTTTATCGTAGGGCGCTGGATCGCTAAATTCATTAAAAAGATGTTGATTAAAGCGATGGCACGCAGCGCTACGGATGAGACCATCAGCGGCTTTGTCGCCAATGTCGCCTATATTGCGCTGCTGGCTTTTGTGATTATCGCCGCGCTGAATCAACTGGGCATCGCTACCACATCGTTCATTGCGGTATTAGGTGCGGCGGGTTTAGCGATCGGTCTGGCGCTGCAGGGCTCGCTGGCCAACTTTGCTTCCGGTTTTCTCCTTATTGTTTTTCGCCCGTTTAAGGTTGGCGATTTTATCGAAGGGGCGGGTGTTGCCGGTATTGTCGAACAGATTCAGATCTTCAACACCGTGATGCGTACCGGTGACAATAAAGTGATCATCATCCCCAACGCCAAACTCGGCGGTGACAACATCGTCAACTACTCCACCAAAGAGACCCGGCGTGTCGACCTGACCGTGGGAGTCGGCTATGACGATGATCTATCCAAGGTGAAAAGCGTATTGAACGACATCGTCGCCAAAGAGTCACGCGCACTTGCCGACCCTGAGCCGCTGGTTGCCGTGGCTGAACTGGCCGACAGCAGCGTCAACCTGGTGGTGCGTGTCTGGGTCAAATCGGCTGACTATTGGGGTGTCACCTTCGCCATGACCGAAGCGATCAAAGTGCGCTTCGATGAAGAGGGTATTTCTATCCCCTATCCCCAGCAGGATGTCCACATGTACGAGCAGAAGGTCGCCTGAAACCGAACCGCCATATATTGATGAGGCCCGCCCCATCGGGCGGGCCTGTTTATTTCAGATCAGGCTTGCAACCGGCGGTGGTTATCGCTATTATTGCGCCTCCTTTACAGGCGCGTAGCTCAGTTGGTTAGAGCACTACCTTGACATGGTAGGGGTCGTTGGTTCGAATCCGATCGCGCCTACCAATTAAATCAAGCACTTAGGATTATTCTTAAGTGCTTTTTTTATGCCTGAACACCACCTTGATGAAACTTTGGATGAATGTTCGCTATCTTTAGTGGCGGCCAGAATCCGACTTAGAAACTCCCGCCAATTATGCTGACTATAGGCCATTGCTATTTCATCTGGAGTAGTAACTAGCTGCTTCTGAATCACGCAATGGTATCTCTGCCAGTTAGGGCTCAAGTAGGAAACTGATCCGTTACCTCAGAGGGTTCAGGCTCTTCTTAAACTGACAGGTAAGGTAGGCGGTATTAGGGGGCAAATGCCACTGTCCATCCCAACGCTACCTATCGCTCTATCTCTGAAAGAGGAGTAAGGCTATAACGGTTGTATTTTAATAGTGTTATAGCTACACTAAGTATCAATGAAGATCGAGAGACGATCTTTTATCACTATCTTAGAGGGTTCTGAGATGACAAAAAAGTACGACTATTCCGTGCTAATTGGGCGTTTTCAACCGCCCCATAAGGCACACATCGAAATCATCAAGCAAGCTTTGGAGTTTAGCCAATCGATACTGATTGTTGTTGGCTCTGCCAACGCGGCTCTCAACATCAAAAATCCATTCACTCACAATGAGCGTGACGAAATGATACGCGCCTCATTAGAGGATGTGGGAGTTGCGTCCAGTCGCTACAAAATCGCTTTTGTCAGTGATCAGCTCTACAGTTTGAATGGTTGGATTACCGATGTACAGCAACTGATCAGGGAGAATACGCAGGGTTCTGTGTGTCTCGCCGGTCACCACAAGGACAGCTCATCGTATTACCTTGACGTGTTTAAAGAGTATGACTTCGTTGAGATTGGAAATGTACAGGACAATCTGAGCTCCACCTCAATTCGTGAAGGTCTGTTTGAACATCGTCTGGTGTATGACGCGCTACCTGATGCGGTCAAGCGGTTCTTATACGACTGGGTAACCACCGAAGAGTATGAGCGACTGCGCGATGAGTGGAGTTTCATCAAGAAGTACAACGAGCGTTGGAATATTGCACCCTATCCACCAACCTTTGTTACCACAGATGCGGTGGTTGTGCAGTCAGGCCATGTGCTGTTGGTAAAGCGCCGCGCACAGCCTGGTAGAGGACTTTGGGCGCTCCCTGGCGGGTTTCTTGATCCGAATGAATTGATTCTGGATGGCATTGTTCGAGAGCTGAAGGAAGAGACCAAAATCAAACTTGCCGCCAGAACACTGAAAGACAAGATCAAACGCGTACAGGTGTTTGACGCACCGAACCGTAGCCTGCGTGGCCGGACAGTCACTCATGCCGGTCTGATTCAACTGGATGACACAGCCGACTTGCCCAAGGTTAAGGGCAGTGACGATGCGGAAGTGGCCGCCTGGTTTCCGCTGAGTCAAATTGAGCCTTCATTTATGTACGAGGACCACTACGACATTATCAAGGCAATGACAGGCGGGCTTTAATCGCGTTGGGATAGACCTGACGTATTCATCAACACAATAGAGGGTTCTATCGTGATGAAAAATATAATCTTAAATACAGACAGCTATAAGGTTTCAATGTGGAAACAATATCCACCAAACACTGAAACCGTCTTTTCTTATATCGAGTCCCGGGGCGGCAAATATGATGAGACTGTCTTCTTCGGGCTTCAGGCATTCCTGAAAGAGTATCTATCTGACCCTATCACTCAAGAGATGATCGATGAGGCGGATGAGTTCTGGGCGGCGCACGGCGAGCCGTTTAATCGCGAAGGTTGGCAGTACATTCTTGATAAGTACGATGGCTATTTACCTTTGGAGATTCGCTCAATTCCAGAAGGCATGGTGATAAAAACGGGCAATATTATGGTGAGCGTTGAGAACACTGACCCTAAATGTTTCTGGTTAACCACTTGGCTGGAAACAGCATTGCTTCGTGCCATTTGGTATCCAACTACTGTTGCCACACAGTCTTGGTCTATTAAAAAACTGATTGCAGAGTATTTAGAGCAGACTTCAGATGCCGGCACTGAGGGGATTGAATTTAAGCTGCACGATTTTGGAAAGCGCGGCGTGTCGTCTCAAGAGTCGGCGGGCCTCGGTGGGATGGCGCACTTGGTCAACTTCATGGGTACCGACACCATAACCGGGGCGCTTTATGCCAAACGCTACTACGGTGCAGAGATGGCGGGCTTCTCCATTCCTGCTGCTGAGCACAGCACTATCACCTCTTGGGGACAAGAGGGGGAGGTTGATGCTTACCGTAATATGCTCAATCAGTTTGGTGGTGAAGGCAAAGTGGTCGCAGTGGTGTCTGACTCTTACGACATCTATAACGCCGCCGCGAAACTGTGGGGTGAAGTGTTAAGGCAGGCAGTGATCGATTCTGGAGCGCTGGTGGTCATACGCCCAGACAGTGGAACACCTTGGGAAGTTGTACCAAAGCTTGCTGACATTCTGGGCAGTAAGTTTGGTTATACAACCAACAGCAAAGGCTATAAGGTGCTCAACACGGTTCGTATCATTCAGGGTGACGGCATCAATCTTGACTCCATATCGCGTATTTTGAGCGTGCTGAAGGAGCAAGGGTGGAGCGCTGAAAATGTTGCCTTCGGTATGGGCGGTGCACTGCTTCAGCAGGTTGATCGGGATACCCAGAAGTTTGCCATGAAGTGCAGCGCGATCAAAATTGATGGGCAGTGGCGGGATGTATTTAAAGATCCCGTCACCGACAGAAGCAAACAGTCCAAGCGTGGCAGGTTGGATCTCATCAAGGCCATGGAGTGCAGTTGGCAAGATAAGGGTATTGAGCAGCTTTGCCGACTATACAAGACGGCTCGATTTGGAGCTGGAAAGTCGCTCATGCGCACTGTGTGGAACAACGGGAAACTGCTGGTTGATGACTCCTTTGATAAGGTGAGGAAGCGCACGACGGAAGAGCACACACTTTCTAAGGTGGCGTAATATTGTCGGCCTAGGTGCGGAATTTATCCGCACTTGGGCTGGAGGAGGGTAGAAGGGACACTATCGGCCCTCTTTAACGAGTTCGACGCAGCGGCTTAACGGTTAACCTAAGCTCTAGAGAATGGAGCACAGATACGAGATTTGAATATCGCAGATTGCCATTCTCTGTTAGTGATTTGTAGAGCGTTTCTCGGGATATGCCAGTTTTCCTGGACAGCTCAGAGATATTTTTTGATGCTCTGATCACATCGCCCAATGCTGAAAGCAGCAGTTCCGGATCTTCATCCTCCATGATGTCTTCCAGGTAAAGGGCAATATCTTCAGGGCTATTGAGATAATCGGCCGCATCCCATACTTTGTATCGCTTAGGCATAGTAATCTCTCCTGAATTCCTTCGCCAACGCTATGTCTGCTACAGACTGGACTTGTCGTCGCCGACCGATAACAAGACAACGGCGTTTCCGTCCCATGTGTAATACACCCTATATCCCTTTCCTTCGGGTATCCTCCATCACCTACTGACTTCCAGTCTCCTTCATTGCCATACTATAAACGGGTAATGCTGGCCTTGATTCTGGCGACTGCCCGCCTATCTCTCACGCAGGACAACCAATCATCGAAGGGGTATCTTCCTTGAGCGTTTTGGTATGTTCGTACCTCTATCATGTGTCAAGTATATCTGACAAAGCGCAAAAGCGTAAAAGTGCAATAACGTAGAAGTGTAAAATTGCACAAATGCCCTGCAGTTGATTGTGTTTCCCGTAGGCGTGGGATGAATCGGAGCTTGATGCCCGAAGCCCTCTGCATGCGTGAGAGATGAACGGCAATACGTTTCCCTACGGCGTGGGAATGATTGACAGATACTGATATCCCGGTATCGAATCCATAGCGTTCTCCGTGTGAGTGGAAATGAGCCGGGATAGAGTAGAGGTATTGACCGATAGGGCCTCAGAAATGACAAAGCCCGCACTCAGCGGGCTCTAATATATGGTCACTCTATGGATTTAAGCGGCTGCTGACCAGCCGTTTTCAGTGTCTGTCAGAGTTAGGTTGTGCTCGTGAACCTCTCTATCGAGATCATTGATTCGATTAATCAATTTTTCAAG
>JAKSCN010000377.1 GCA_022360595.1 Chromatiales bacterium | reverse complement strand
TACTCGAACACGTTGTCCCAGTATTCAGCCGAAAAGTTGATGGTGTGGAGTTTGATGCCGAGCTGATCGGCCACTGCCTGGGCGTCGGCCAGATCAACGGTGGCGCTGCAGTACTCTTCGGTATCGTCCTCTTCCCAGTTTTTCATGAACAGGCCTTCTACCTCATAGCCCTGTTCCAGCAGCAGTAGCGCCGCGACCGAGGAGTCGACGCCACCGGATAAGCCAACAATGATTTTCTCTTTGCTACTCATGAAACGTAATGTGCGCCTGTTTAGGCGATATCGTTAAGCAGGCTTAAAGGTGCCCGCTGACCCTCTAAATAGTCATCGATACAACGCAGTACCATGGGGCTGCGCATCTGTTCGCGGCAGGCCTCCAGCTCGCCGCGGCTCATCCAGACTACCTCGATGATATCCGGATCTAAAGCCAGCTCGGGCTGGTGGTCTTCCACGCTGCCATGGAAGCAGAAACGCAGATAGGTCGCACCCTGGGGTGGTATCTGCCAACGATAGACACCGACCAGCCCCTGGGGGTTCAACCGCCAGTTGGTCTCTTCACGGGTTTCCCGAATGATTGCCTCAATGAGGTTTTCCCCCTCTTCAAGGTGGCCGGCGGGTTGGTTGTAGACGATTTCGCCGTTATTGGGGGCCTCTTTGACCATCAGAAAACGGTTGTCGTGTTCGATGACGGCCGCAACGGTTGTGTGTGGGTACCAAATCATCGGGCGATTTTACCTGGATCGACGACGGGTGTCAGATCGCTGTTGTGTCCTGCGTTTATGATTAGGGCGGGATGGGGATCTGGTCACCGGTTTGGGGCTGTCAGGCAGATCGATCAACCGCCATTCACCCAAAGGAAGATCTTCCAACTGCCATTGACCGATACGGGCGCGAATCAACCGTAAAGTGGGAAACCCTATGGCGGCGGTCATGCGTCGCACCTGGCGATTGCGTCCTTCGCGGATCTGGATCTCCAGCCATTGGGTAGGGATATTGGCGCGAAACCGAATCGGTGGATTTCTGGGCCAGATCTTTGGTTCGTCAATCAATTTTGCTCTGGCGGGCAGTGTCGGACCGTCTTTAAGCTCCAGGCCCTGCTCGAGCTGTTTGATGGCTGCCTGATCAGGTATGCCCTCTACCTGTACCCAATAGCTTTTCCAGGTCTTCTTTTTGGGGTTGGCAAGCGTGTGCTGCAGGCGACCGTCATCGGTCAGTAGCAATAATCCTTCGCTGTCTCGGTCCAATCGACCGGCCGGGTAGACTCCCGGTTCTGTGATGTAGTCTGCCAAAGTCTCACGGCCATCAGCATCGGTGAATTGACTTAGTACCCCGTAGGGTTTGTTGAACAGGATCAGGCGGGCCATGGACGGTGATATCGATAAGGAGATTGTTACTTACGTGTGGATGGGGTCTGGCTTATTTGGTGTCTAGCTATCTTTAGGAGCAGTATACCAAAGGCGAGTGTGGCGATAAGAGTGATAGGGATTGTGTAGTCGAGAGGTTGCTTGGGATCGGTGTGCCCCTCCTCACAAAATCTGTATTGGGCGAATAGATCGGTTGTGTAGTAGCAGTAGGGATCAATGCCACCTATCCATCCGATCAGGCCGAGGAGCGAAATGCAGATAAATGCAATACCGATGGCTTTAGTTTTTCTCATTTTGAATCCCTGCCCTGATAAAACCCAAGTCCTGAAAATGGTGTTCTTATTCAGTATCAAAGGAATGTTTGTGCCAGAGTGCAACCACTGCCAGGGCAATAAACCCAGCCACTCCCAGAATCGTGCACAGTAGATAGATCTGTCCAGCTGGTATCAGATGCAGCATCTGATTTGCGTAACTAAAAGGGGCGAACGGATGCATATCCGCATGCATCACACTATCGAGGAGTACGTGGGAAAGTGTTCCGATAAAGGCGCCAAGGGATGCGGCAAGCCAGCTAATGTTAGGGTTAACCATCAGCCAGCGCAGGTATTTGATGTCTACTGCTCTGTTCCAACCTCGCAGCCACCATTCACAGAGTGGCTTGCCTGCCAGTAGCGCTACAGCCCCTATGACCAGAGCACCAAGGTAGGTGTGCGACATACCGTGTAGAACACTGTCTCCTCGAAACAACCGTATTAGCGGTTCGAGGTCTATCATGACCTGGGAGAAACCGAAAACCGTCAGACTAAAATAGCGACCGGCGACAGCCTTAACCGCAGCGCCGGGGCCCATATGGAAAGGGGTAAATGGCATGTTTTCAGTGCTTCCTTGCCGGGGGAGGGTTAACGATACTCCACCATCTCATCCAAGGAGTGACGCAGGCGCGGTGTCTGATCACCGGCTCGATAACCGAGGGCAAAGATTACGGCCACCTGGTAGTTATCGGTATCAATGTCGAGTATCTGCTCGACTGCGCGCTTCTCAAAGCCCTCAATTGGACAGCTATCTATGCCGATTGAGGCAGCTGCGGTCACCATATTGCCGAGCGCGATGTAGCACTGTTTAGAGCCCCAGGCGTAGTAGCTCATGAGTGGTTCAATCTCACTTTCCAGGTGGTTTTTGTAGCGCACCAGGTAGGCTGCTTCAGCATCTTTGGGAAGCTGGCGGCGGGCAAACATCGATTTAACGTAGTCGGTATCGGGTCTGATCACCTCAGGGGTGGTGAGGATTACGACAACATCGCTGCTGTCGGTAATCTGAGCTTGATCCCAGCAGGCTTTACGCAACTCTTGTCGCAGCTCCGGGTTCTGAATAACCAGAAAATGCCATGGCTCCATGCCGAATGAAGAGGGAGAGAGGCGTCCACATTCCAGAATACTGCTGAGCTGGTCGCTGGGAATTTTCTTTTCCGGATCAAACT
>JAKSCN010000275.1 GCA_022360595.1 Chromatiales bacterium | reverse complement strand
CGGCTCGCTCGATGAGATGCGCAAGCTCTCATCGGCTGTGAAGCAGTATAGTGCCGATGATGAAGTGCGCATGGAGCGGGTTGCGGCCAAGCTGGAGAAGCGCGAGCAGAGCCAGATCCGCTATATCGAATTCCAGAAACAGGAGAAGGAGTTCACCCGTCCGCCACAGTTCATCAAACTCGCCTACACCGTTGTGGAAGAGCTGGACGATGCAGCCTATGCCGGACAACTGTTGAATAGTGCGGAGGAGAAGCTGCGCGAAGGGCCCTATAGCCTGACCCAGTTTCTGCCCTTTACCGTGGCGGTGGATGCCCTCACCAACGATGCAGATTGGGTTGCACGGTTGCTGGATGAAGCGGCCGAGCATGCTGAACACTTTCCTGCCGTCAAAGTGTTGGGGGAAACTGTTACTCAAGAGCTGAGACCCCGCGACAGCAACCGTGAGTGGTTGTGTAACTTTTATCAGAAGTACCTGGAGAAGCTCGCCTCCTCCAATGCCAGTGCCTTTGAATTTCTCAAGATGGCACGTGCTATCAAGCAGCATCTGCAGGATAGAGAGTGGACGGAGAAGACACTGGATCTGGCCATACAGCACGCTCAGAACCACTTCCACTACGCCTATATCGCCGAACAGATGAATCAGTGGGATGAAGGCGATCGTGCGGATGCGCTCTATAGCCAGGCTGCGGAAGCTTGTTCGGATAGTAAGGAGCTGACCGAGCTGGTTCAGTTGGCCCGCAAAGCCGGTGTGGATGAAACCAAGCTGCGTGACCTCTATGCGCGTGGTGAGCAGTTGAGTGACGCCTGGCAGAAACTGCGTTGGGCAGAGGGCATTGTCGATCTGTTCGATGACAAAGAGTGGGCCGGCAGTGTCTATGAAAAATTGCGGCCTTCATTCGAAGAGCTGGGGGCTATCCATCTATTGGAGAGCAGCCGCGACAGCCATATGCATCAGCATAAGCTCTACTGAGATTTTTGCTAGGGCCTGTTAACAGGCCCTAAATTGATGCAACAAGAACGGTCGCCATTGTGGCGGCCGTTTTTGTTTTTTGGCTACTTTAAGGACGGTGGGGCGGTTGAGGCATTCGGTCCAGTTGTTCGCTGTATGCTGAGATCTCCTTGATCAGCGCGCTCAGTTTCGCCTCCCGGTCTTCGTGTTTGGCGATGGTCTGCAGGTCATGCAACTGTTGTGAGGTCGCGTGTTGGAGCTGTTGGCTGCTCTGTTGCAGGTTGTTGAGAATATTGTCCCAATAGTGGCGGCAGGCGGTAGTCAGTTGTTTTTCAAATGCCGAGGAGTTGATGCTCTTGATAATGTTCTCGGCCAGGCGGCTGTGCCAGTTGCGTCCCATCACTGAAGCACCGATCGCGGCGCTGGCGGCAACCATGGCGGTGGCGAGCACAGCGGGTCCGCCTATTGCTATGACGGCCGATACTATGGTCGATGCTCCGGCGGAGCCCAAACCGAGAGCGCTGGCCCCTTGGGCGAAAACCAGATAGCCGCCCCAGGGTCCCAGTTGAGAAGCCCAGGCAGCAAAGGGACCGATGCTGGCCAACCCTGCGGCGCCGCCCAGCAGTAGGCCGCGGGTGTTGAGCGGAATGCTCCCGGCCTGTTGAGCGGAATGCTCCCGGCCTGTTGCAACGGGTTGCTGTCGCCCAGATTCAGGTGGGGCTGACTGATGTCGTCTATATAGGCCTGTATCAATGGCAGCAGTGCGTTGAACTGAGCCTGAAGCTCCACGCTTGCTGCATTCAATAGCTGATTGGTGATATGAGGAGTAGCGTATTGCCGCGCCTGATCACGCTCAGGATAGAGCTCTTTAATCAGTTGCTGCACCTTACCCAGGGTTAGCTGCTCTTTGATGAGTTTGCCAACCCATTGGGCGCTCTGCTCCCGCCGCTCGATGATTTGAGTGACAATCCGCTCTCTCTTGCTGTCGACATCGCCGCTATCCGTGGACGCTAATTCACCCTCGCTTTTCTGCATGGCCTGCAGTAAGGCGATCTGAGTTTGGCAATGCTGTTGGGCTTCGTTAATAAACCCGCTGAGCAGGTTGTCGAAGTTTTGCGCTGCCTGTTGGGGAAAATGGTTGCCGAGGGTCTGTTGCAGCCAGTGCTGCAACGCCTGATTACGTTCAGGGGTCTCCTCCCAAAAACTGAATAGCTGTTCGTTGACCTGGGTTTGGGAGAGGGCGTGGTCACCGCTCCAAGCTGTTGTAAGGCGCTCAGCGCCGCGTTGCAGAATATCGGCGAGGGTCCGGCTCTTGATGGAGGGATCGGCGTGGGTGGCGACAATGGCGAGCTGGTGCGTGTTGTTCTGGTCCGCCATGGGGTTTTTGAGGCGTAACTGTTGGTGGATATAGTGCAGTTGGACCATATCCGCGCCGTTGAGAAATCCTTTGGAGCTGCTGGCGTAGAGAATGATATCGCTGATCGGCAACTGTGCCTGGGCGGTCTGAAGCTCTTCCTGGGTGTGCAGATTACCGGGCACATCGATTAAATCGCACCCCTCCAGCAGTGGCGCGTCGACAAAAGCGAGCGCGGTGCCCAGGGGGATGTCGTTATGCCGGCCGGAATGGGAGGCCCAGTCATTTAATGTGACAAAGTTCCCGCCCAGTTTTTTGTGCGCCTGGGCGTGTTCCGGGTGATCCCACAGGTCGGGTGAAAAGCCCTCATCCATAATCCAGACCTCCTCCTGAATGAAGGCGGGGCGGTCGTCGATGTGACGCACATAGATGGGGATGCGGGTCTCCGGCTGATAGCCGGTGGGCAAGCAGTGTTTGCCCAGCAGGTAGTTGGCCAGATGTGATTTACCTGCATCGAAACTGCCGGTAATCAGCAAGCGTGGTTTGCGGGCGGCCTGTTGCAGTGCCCGGGCCAGCTCTTGTGGACTGGGGTGTAAATCACCCAGCAGCGTTGTTCGGCCCGCCAGTGAGCTGATGAAGGCTAGTGTCTCCGACAGCCGCTCTTTGATGGAAGAGTAGGGTTGGTGGATAGCGACCGGCACGGCGGCGGGGGTTTGCGCGGCGCGGTTCAGCTCAGTGGCCAGATCCAAACCCAGCGCTGCCAGATAGGCCTGAATCATGCTGATAGGCACATTGCCCGGTGCTACTTCGTAGCGGCTGATCTGCACCTGGTTGGTATTCAGGCGTTGTGCCAGTTGGGCTTGAGTGAGTCCTGCACGCTCGCGCAGTTGCTTTAGATCAAACATAGATAAATATCATATACATTTTTGAATAATGATATTGCAAATCAATTGCGATGATAATATCTTTTTCTGCAAGTCAACCAATGAACTGCATTTAAATGTGGTTTTTGGTGTGTAGTCGGAGTGCTCCTGTGGGGGGAGATTCTGCAAGACCGGTCTGTAGGCTGGGTTTGTAGTGGTGTCCCTTGAAATCTTGCAGACCTCAATGCTTCCTTATTGAGGATGAACACATGAGCTTTTTCCGTCTGACTATTGCCGAGGATGAAATCGCTAAGAAGACGGAGGGTTATCGCAACCTGATGTCGATGCTGTATGGCTTCACCATCGCCTTCTCCGTCACCTTGGTCAGTGGTTTCTGGTACGCCTTCTTTCCCCGTGACATCAACTGGAACGCCTCCCAGACGGTGTTGATTCTCCATCTGGCCGGTGGCGTGATGTCACTGTTTCTGTTTATCGCCTATTTCTTTCTGCACCAACAGGATAAAAAACAGCGCTGGTATATGTTGCTGATGCCGTGGAAGCTGCGTCAGGAAGAGGATGAAACCGGTCAACATTTTCGCCAGCGCCAGCTTGGTCATCTGCTGACCTGGATGCTGTTGGTCATCTACGCGACAGGGTTGACGCTCTCCATTCCAGGGCTGCTGTTCTATCTGGGCACGGTTTGGATGCAGGGTTATTACACCAGCCAGACGCTGATCGCTGCTCACCTCTGGGGCAGTGTCCTGCTTATCCCGCTGCTCTTTACCCACATGCTATGGATAGCCAGGAGAGGGAGCTAAGCCATGCAACTCAATCTGACTATTACCCGGCCGGTATTTCGCATTCTGGTGGTTACTACTATCTCTATTGCCGCCTTTGTGCTGCTGACCCTGTTTCTGCCCTGGAAGAAAAATACCGGAGTGGATGTGGCAAAAGACCTGACCAACTACTCCATGCCCTGGACCAACAACAGCCCTTTCTATCCATCCGAGTGGAAGATTGAGGGTGATAAGCTGATCGACTGGCGTGGGGTGCCGTCGGCCACTTTCTGTGCCGAGTGTCATGAGAAGGAGTACAAGCAGTGGGCCTCTTCGATTCACGCGATTACCGGCCCGGATGTGATCTATGAAAACGCCATCACCGTTAATGAGCTGGGCAGCAAGCACGGTGGTGAACTGGCCACTGAGAAGGTGCGCTGGTGCGACGGTTGTCATGAACCGTTGGGTATTCTGGCGGGTGAAGGAACCCCGCTACCCGTGGTTGGGCCCAATGAAGCGTTGGAAGAGGGGGCGACCTGTATTCTGTGTCATACCGCTGTCGAATCGCAGCCGCTGATCGGCAACGGTGCGCTGACCCTGAAGTTCAATG